>QHYL01000372.1 GCA_003224105.1 Acidobacteriota bacterium
GATTCCGCCGCAGGCGACCACGCTTCTTGGCATTTCAGCGCCCATCAGAAAGTGGATGGAGGTAATGAGGTGGACGAAAAGGTCGGTGGAGATGCCGCCAGAATAGTCCCAATACTTGCGATAGCGGAAGACGCGCTCGGGACTGTAGGGCACTTTGGGGGCAGAGCCGAACCATTCCGGCCAATTGAAATTGACGCCTTCTTGCAGGTCGAGCGGAATGGGATAGTTCCATGCGCCCGTGGAGCTGTTGCGATTGTAAGCGGCGGTAACCTTGGTGACTTTGCCGAGCTTGCCGGAAGCGATGATCTCGCGGGCCTTCTTGTGCTGGTCGGAAGAGACCCATTGGCTGCCAGCTTGGACGATGCGCTTGTAGCGCCGCGCCGCTTCAACTATTTTGGGGCCGTCTTCAATCTGATGGGTCATGGGCTTTTCGACGTAGACGTCTTTGCCGGCGCTGAGCGCGTCGAGCACGATGGGCAAGTGCCGATGATCGGGCGTGGCGATGACCACGGCGTCAATGTCTTTGCGGTTGAGCAGTTTTTTGTACTGAGCGAAGTTGGTGTCGATTTTGCCGTCGGTGCGCTCCTTGGCGCGCGAGAGGTGGCCCTGGTAACAATCGCAGACCTCGACCAGGTTGGCTTGTCCGGTTTCCTTGGCGGCTTCGAGCAGAATGTTGCCGCGAATTCCGAAACCGATGAAGCCCAGGTTGACACGGTCGCTGGGGCCGGCGGGCTTCGGCAAAGGCGAGGGTGGAAAATCGAGCCAGTTGCCGTTGAGCATAAGGCCCAGGCCGGCGGCGCCGGTGGCGCTTTGGAGCATGAAGTCACGGCGGGTAGATTTTGACATTGGTCGTCTCCTCAGATGTCTCCCTCATCAGACCGCATCTTGGCGCTGGTTGGGTGGAAAGGCAAGAGGGGAGCGGGGAGCGCCGAAGATTGCGCGTATCCCTGGGCAAACAGGGCTCCTAACGTTACCTTGGCGTATAAACCTCCCTGGCGCTGGGAACCGAGAAGAAGAGGCGGGAAAAATGCTGAAGGCCTTCTCCGGTTTAGAGAGAAGGCCTTCAGGAACAGACTCAAAAATCGCCTATGGGAACGCCAAATATGTCCAGAGGTCGTTCAGGTAGCCTGGAGGAGCGCCGGTGGAGGAATCGAAGCCCTCTCCACCGAAGACCCAGACGTAGCGATTAGCGTCAGGCTGCCAGATGGCGACTCCGCGCCGCCCGCCAACGATGTTGTTCACATACGGTATGCCATTGGTGAGGTAGGCGCCGCTCTGGTTGACGTTGCTCGAACCCTTCCACCAGATCCACTGGCCGCTGCTGGCTTGGTATTCCCAGATGTCGTTTAGGAAGCCGACGGGTTGGGTGACGACGGAACCATATCCAAAGCCGCCAAAGAAAAAGAGATTGTTGTTGGGGTCGGTCCAGCCCACGGCGCCCCAACGCGAGCCAGGGAAGTTGCCGGCAGCTGCGACGGTTTGAGTGCCATAGGCCCCGTTCTGATTGGCAAGGCCGGTTGGGCCGCCGCCAGAAACCCACGTCCACTGACCGCCGGTGAACTTCCACAGGTCGTTCAGGGTCGCGCCTACTCCCGGAGCGATGCTGGTTCCGATGGAGTCAAGACCGAAACCGCCAAAGAGCCAAACGGTTCCGGTGGAATCGACCCAAAGAGTCCCATTCTGGCGGCCGCCAGGAACGTTGCTGGCTCCTGCTGTTCCCAGCGTGCCATAAACGCCATTCTGGCCGGCCACGTTTGATCCGGACACCCAGGTCCATTGAGCGGTGGCGATGTTGTACTTCCAGAGGTCGTTGAGGAGACCGATCGTGCCTGCGGAGTCTACGCCTTGGCCGCCAAAGAGCCAGACGTTACCCGCCGCGTCGGTGAAGTTGGCGGCTGCCCAGCGTCCGCCGGGGATGTTGGTGGCCGACGCAGTGCCTTGCGTGCCGTAAACGCCGGATTGGTTGAAATTGTTGGAGCCGCCGCGCCAGATCCAGTTGCCGAGGAAACTGCCATCGGTCGCGGAGGTGCCGGGAACGAATTCCCAAATGTCGTTGAGGAGTTCGGCATCAAGGCCGGTGGAAGCATAGCCTTGGCCGCCAAACATCCAGAGGTTGTTGGAAGCGTCGGTCCAGGTTACGCCGCCCCAGCGCGAGCCAGGCTTGTTTACCAAGGGGTTGGCAACGCCCAGCGCACCGTAAACGCCACTTGCGTTGATGACTTCCAATGAGGGCCAAGTGCCATTGAGTGATTGGCCAACGTCCGTGGGGTTCCAAACGCCATTGAAGAACCAAATGTCATTCAACAGTCCAGGACCTTGCGCTCCATAAGGAGATAGCAACGGGAAGCCGAAGCCGCCGAACAGCCACTTGTGGCCGGCGCTGTCGCTCCAGGTCATGGCAAAGTCGCGGCCGCCGGGAGTGTTGAGGTCCTGAATGGGGATGGGCGTTGCCGCTGTGGCGTAGTTATCGGCTTTGTTTGTGCTGCTGATGTACCACGAGAGCCAGTTCCAGTCGTTGTGCTGGCAATCGACGAGCACATCGGACACATTGGCCTTGGCCAGGCCCGTGTAATTGAAGACATTGCACGGTTGAGGCTGGCTGGTCGGCTGCAAAAACACAGAGACGTTATAAATGCTGCCGTTTGTGATGGACGTCGGGAACGTAAAACTGGTGTTCCCGGTGACGAAGAGGTTGTCGCCCGCGTTGTCCTGGATTTCTGCGGTGTTGCCCGCGCCCGGAACGAGGCCGACCACCGAGCCGCCAATGGTAAAAGCGGGCTGAGGACAAATGATTTGCACGTTGGTGATAGGGCCGTTGGCAGTGCCGGTGCCATTGAGAACGGTGCAAGTTTGGCCGGGGTTCGCTGGCTGCGTAAGAATCGTCACGGCATAAGCTGATCCTGCGGCAAGTGGCGTGGCGAAGGTAAAATTTACGCCGCCCGTGCCAGAAATGTTGAGGTTGTCCTTGGTGTTGTCCTGCAAGACCATACCTGTTCCCAGCAGGCCGGAAATGGTTCCGCCAATGGGGAAGATGTTGCCACAAGTCACCTGAACATTGGCGACGTTGGCAAGGGCAGTGCCTGTGGCGTTGGTGACGCTGCAATTCTGTGTGGGAGTCGAAGGCTGCGCCTTAACCGTAACTTTATACGTGCTGCCGCTGGCGATCTTGGTCGCAAACGTAAAAGTGCCGCCCGCCGCGATGGTGAGGTCGTCGCCGCCGTTATCCTCAAGGATAAGGCCGCTGCCGGTCAGGCCCACGACCGAGCCGGCAATTGTGAACGGACCTGTGGATGTACCTCCCCCCGTACCACCGCCGCCTGTGCCGCCGCCCCCAGTGCCACCGCCCGTGCCGCCGGTCGGGCGCTTCAGGCTGCAGGAACTCGCAAATAGGGCAATGCCAAGAAAAGAAGCAAACAGCAAGATCTTGGGGGCAACTTTCCTCACGGTAATTCTCCTTAGACCCTCGCCGGTCATTCGATCTCCGGTGGAGTGAAGCCGTCAGGGCTTACTCCGCCCGCATAAGGCTGCACGCCTGAAGTGGCAACCCAACCTGGTTGCATCAAGAGAGAGTTGTGCGCGCTTCCCTTCGAGGATGCCTTCTGCGCGTTCAGAATAGGGTGGTCATAGTACTGAGGCAATTAGCAGGTAGAGCATCTGTGCCCACCTCATTACTGACGCTTAGAGAACCGAGAATTGGGTG
>QHYL01000237.1 GCA_003224105.1 Acidobacteriota bacterium
GTACCTAGAAGAGCGTCGACAATCACTCGCGATTTAGCAACTTCTCCGCGAATCTGCTCCCATTTCGCACCGGTCGTGACTTCCTGAATTCTGGCCCCTGATTTTTTCAGGCGAGCGAGATTTTCGGAAGCATCACCCCGAACGGCATCTTGTCCCGTGAAAAGATAAACGCTGGGCTTCAGGCCTTTTTCTTGAAGAAGTCGGGCGACAACGAAGCCGTCACCGCCATTATTCCCTTTGCCACAAAGAACGGCGGCTCGACTTGCAGTTATATCGTCGTAATGAGCACGA
>QHYL01000238.1 GCA_003224105.1 Acidobacteriota bacterium
CTTCTTCAGAAGCAAAGAAGGCCACAGTGGCAGCGACGTCCTCGACGGTGGGCGGGCGGCCAATCGGGAAACGGGCGTCGCGAATGCGGCGCGCTTCCTCCAGCGTCAATTCATTCTCGTCGATGCTCGATGGGTTCACAACATTGACGGTGATGCCGTTCTTCGCTTCTTCGAGCGCCAGCGAGCGCGACAGCGCCACAACGGCCGCTTTGGCCGCAGCGTAAGCAGAAATTTTTGCCTGGCCAAACGCACGCTCAGCCCCTACAGCGCCCATATTGATGATGCGCCCCCAGCGCGATTTTCTCATGTGTGGCAGTGCCGCGCGGCACATGTAGAGAACGGTAAAAAGGTTCGAGGCGAAAATGCTCTGCCAATCCGGTAAAGAGGATTCTCCGAGCAGGCCCCAGCGAAAATCGCCCACGTTGTTGAGCACAATGTCCAGGCGCCCGTAGCGGTCCACAACAGTCTTGATGAGCTGGTCGCAACGATTCGAATCGGTGATGTCCGTCTCGACGGCGACGCAGTCCGCTCCGCCCGCCTGCAACTGGCGCAGCGTCTGTTGAGCTGCCACCTTATTCGAGCGATAAGCAATGGCAATGCGCGCGCCGTCTTGCGCGAGCCGCAACGCCAGCCCTCGGCCGATGCCCCGGCTTCCGCCGGTCACCAGCGCCACACGATTCCGGAGAGACATTTTCCCCCAGCCAATCCCTTGAAGGTTTTTCAGTATAGCTTACGCGAAGCAGCCGTTCTACCGCAGTCGCGTGACGATGACCGTCATGTCATCTGCTTGTTCCGGAGTGCCCGCCCACTCTTCCGCGGCGGCCATGAGCGATTCCGCAACCATCAGGGGCTTTGCGCTTTGCACGCGAATAGCAGCTTCCTTCAACCTCGTGATCCCAAACTCTTCGCCGTACACATTTTCCGGCTCGACCAGGCCATCGCTGTAACCGATGAGCAGTGAATCCGGCGCGACCTGCAGCACGCCCTGCTCGTATAAGTAATCGTCCAGCACACCCAGCACCATGCCGCCTTTGTCCAAAAGATGCGACGAACCATTGCAAATGAGAAACGAAGGAAGGTGACCGGCGTTCGTATAGCGGAGAGTTCGCGTAGAGCTGTCGTAGACCGCGATGAAAAACGTGGCGAAGCGGTCGTCACCGGTGTTGTGCACCAGGTGTTTGTTCAGCCGCGCCACGAGGTCAGCGGTGCTGATGGACTCACTGCCCTCCGTGAGCGCCTGACTGCGTAAAGCCGCCTGCAGACTGGCCATGAGCAGCGCGGCAGAAATCCCCTTGCCGGAAATGTCCGCGATGGCAATGGCCACATGCGTCGGACTGAGCTGAATGAAGTCGTAGTAGTCTCCGCTGACTGAGCGCGCGGCTTTGCAGATGGCCTCGATCTCAACCCCCGGAACCGAAGGCAGCGTGCTGGGGAAAAGCTGGTTCTGCACTTCGCGCGCGATGGAGATTTCATTCTCCAGACGCTGCCGCTTGTTTTGTTCTTCGATGAGCGTGCCGATCGAACCGATCATCTGATTAAAGGACTCCCCAAGAGCGCCGAGCTGGTCCATGCGCTCGACTTTGATGCGATGGGAGAAGTCGCCGCCCTGGACAAACTGCGTAGCCCCATATAGGTCCGAGACGGCACGCGTAATTCGACGCGTCAGGACGATTCCTGTGGTCCACGCTACGGCTTCAATAAGAAGAAAAACAATCCCCACCAGAACGAACAAGATAACGTACGAGCTGCGCAATTCGCCCAGGGAAGTGAAGATTCTCGCATTCAGACGCGAAGGACGGGCATTGGAAACCGCTAACAAGGGCCGCGCGGGGTCCACGGCTCCATCCTTTGCCACAAAAGCCGAGTCCAGGCGCGAAACCACGTTCACCGGCGAATCGAACCAAAACAGAGGCGGTTGTAGGGTGCGATTACTGGCCACGATGCGTCCAGCCACTCGGTATTGCGTTTCACCTGATGTGTACAGAACGCCTGGCCGGGCAGTGCCTTCGTACTTCTCCATGAGATTGAGCTGGATGACACCCAAATCGGGGGCAATGGTGTTAAGAAACTCCGATGGGACGAGTTGATCGTTCACGCCTGGCTTGTGACGGAGTTCCGCGATAGGTACGCGCAGAACGACGACGCGAGGTTCTTTGCGCTCCGGAATGGTCCGCAGGCTGATGAGAGAAAGTGACTCTCCTTCCTTTGAAGGTTCCTGAATGAGTCCCGCAAATGAATCTTTTCCCTCCCCAGCCACTTTCTGCAGTAGTAGCAGGTCATTGGAAAAGCTTATCTCCAGACCCGGAAGCTCCCGGTCGTGGACGGCGTGCGATTCGGCCGCCAGGACTAACTCCGACTCGCTCTCCGTGATTTGGGGGGGCAGCGTCTCGTGAGCTATGGCTATGTGATGCGCGATATCAGCGACCAATTCAACGCGCCCGTGGATATCCTCATAAAGAAGGTATGCACCGAGCTGCGAATAGAGGACCCCCGCAGCGAGCACGACAAGGATGACGATGGACAGAATAGGGACGACGGCAATGAACAAATACGCGACAATGAGCCGGTTGCGCAGGCTCCAGAGCAGCCTGTTTCTCCACGAACCAATCAAACGAAAAAGAAGATACAACCCCGCCAAAACCGCCAGGTACTCGACGAAGCTGAAAATACCGCCGCTGAGACGTAGGACTTCACCGAGCAGCCCGATCACGACGAGGGCCGAGCAAATCACGTCCAGCCGCGAGAGGCGGCTCCAGACTTCTTTAAGGCTTGGGAGCAGGGGCTTCATGGATTTGCAATCGGAAGAAATACTTTACCTGAAGATGCGCCTACACGCTGGGCTCAGCGCGCCTGAGCCTGAATAACAAAAGAATTTGGACCGAGAGCCTACTGCCCGGCAACTACGGGCGGCTTCATGCTATTGCGCACTTTGCTGTGCTTGCAGCTGTACGTGAAATAGATAACCAGCCCGATCACCAGCCAGATCACGAGCCGCCACTTTGTGGCCGGGGAGAGGCCATAGATCAACGCGCCACAAAACACGATGGCCAGAATGGGCACTAGCGGTACAAGCGGAGTCTTGAAAGGCCGCGGCAGTTCCGGATGCGTTTTTCGCATGACCCACACTCCCGCGCTAACCAACACAAACGCAAGAAGTGTACCCACGCTGGTCATCTCGTCGAGGATATGCAGAGGAAGGAGCGTGGCCAGGATCGCCACAAAGACTCCAACAACGATAGAGCTGATGTAAGGCGTGCGGAAGCGCGGATGGATTTTGCTTGCCCACGGCCACAAGAGGCCATCTTTTGACATCGAGTAGAACACGCGTGACTGGCCCAGCAGCATCACCAGCATTACCGTCGCAAGACCGCCCAGCGCGCCCAGCTCCACCAAAAAAGTTGCCCATTGATAGCCGGTCGCCCGAACTCCGACCACAACCGGGTCCGGAACATTGAGTTGTGTGTACGGAACCAAGTGCGTCAACAACCCGGACACCAAGATGTAAAGCACCGTGCAAATCACTAGTGAACCGAGAATCCCGAACGGCATATCCTTCTTCGGATTCTTGGCTTCCTGCGCCGCCGTGGAAACGGCGTCAAACCCGATATACGCGAAGAACACCACGCCGGCGCCGCGCAGAATCCCCGACCAGCCAAACTCGCCTGTTGTTCCACTGTTGGGCGGAATAAATGGATGCCAGAAATTCGGCTTCCATGCATGTTTGGCCAGGAACAGCGTGGCCAGCGCAATGAACATGCACACAACCGCCACTTTCAGAATCACAATCGCGGTCGTGAAATTAGCCGATTCCTTGATTCCGATCACCAAAATCGTAGTGATCGCCAAAATCACAAGAAAGCCTACGTAGTCATACTTTAATTGCACAGGCATCCCAAACAAGGTGAAACTCGACGTCGGCATAGTGGGCAGATTCCAGCCAAGGTCGCGCATGAAAGCGCGCAAGTGGCCGCTCCATCCAACCGCCACGGTCGCCGCGCCAAACGCGTATTCAAGAATCAGGTCCCAGCCGATGATCCATGCAGTCAGTTCGCCAAGGGTCGCGTATGAATACGTGTAGGCGCTGCCCGCAATCGGAATCAGCGAGGCAAATTCAGCGTAACAAAGCCCCGCAAACGCGCACGCGACCCCCGCGAGCACAAACGAAATAATGATCGCCGGCCCGGCAAACTGCGCTGCTGCCTGTCCTGTGATCACGAAGATTCCCGCGCCGATGATGGCCCCAATCCCCAGCGTCACCAAATTGAGGGGACCGAGTGCGCGTTTGAGGCTGTGCTCGCCCGATTCGCTCGCCTCTTTCATCAGCGTTTCAATCGGCTTTGTTGCAAACAAGGGGTTGCCCATGCAACTCCTCCTCTCGCAATCTGCTTACACTCTTGTCTCACACTGCCAATTTGGCCTAGAGCATTGTAGTGGCGCGGCGCGCTTCGCCCTACAAGAAAATTCAGCTCTTGTCAGGTGCAAACCCGGAGGTCCGGCGCAACCACAGATAGACCGGTACGCCAAGCAGCACGATCACGAGGCCCGCACCCGCCGTTTTCGTCTGGTAAAGCAACAGCGCAAACATGATCGCGGCAGCAGCAACAATATAGAGACCGGGGATTATAGGATAGCCGAACGCCCGATACGGGCGCTCCAGATTAGGTCTTTTGGCGCGTAGAGAAAAGATTCCCGCGATTGTCAACGCGTAGAAAAGCAGAACCGCAAATACCACGTAATTGAGCAGGTCGTTGTAAAGGTTTCCATACGTCACTACGCCTGCGGCGTCGACCTGGCGGGTTCTCATCAATATCAAGAGAGCGACCCAGATTCCCTGGTAGATAAGCGCCGAACCCGGCACCCCTTTATTGTTCAATTTCCCGGTCGAGCGGAAAAACAGCCCATCACGAGCCATGGCGTAAGAGACGCGCGCGCCGGCAAGAATCAATCCATTGTTGCAGCCAAACGTGGAAATGATGATGGCCACGGCCATGATGGCTGCGCCCACCGGTCCGAAGATGGCGTTCAGGGCAGCGCTCGCCACACGCCCGTCAGGGACCGTTTGGATCTGTACCAGCGGCAGAGTGAGCAGGTAAGCCAGATTCGCCAGGCAATACAGCGTGATGACGATGATCGTGCCGAAAGCCATCGAAAGCGCGACGTCGCGTTTTGGATTCTTGACTTCCGCCGCGGTAAAACCGATGTTGTTCCAGGCATCCGCGGAAAACAGGGAGCCCACCTGCGCAACGCAAAACGCCACGAACAAACCAAACGCGCCGCTCGCCGCAGTGACCGTGGGGACAAAACTCTTCAAGAAATTCGCGCCTGGTTCCAGTGTTTGTGGGTTGCGAATGGTCCAGATGTGGCTGAAATTCTCGCTGATTGCTCCCGCATTCTTCCCGACAAAGATTCCCAGGAGAATCAGCCCCACCAAAGACAGTGTCTTCGCGCTGGTAAAAATATTCTGAATCAGTTTGCCCAGCCGCACGCCCAGCGTATTCAGGAACGTAAGAAAAAGGATCATCAAGATCCCCACAAGCTGCTGCACCGAAAGACTGAGGGCGTATTTTGATCCGAGCGAAAGGGGGTGGACAATCCAAGCGGTCGGTGAAACCGATGGAAAAAGAACTCCGAGATATCTCGCGAATCCCACGGCGACCGCTGCGATCGTTCCTGTCTGAATCACCAGAAAGAGCGTCCAACCGTAAAGGAATCCCCACAGCGGCGAATAAGCCTCGCGCAAATACACATATTGGCCGCCCGCGTGAGGAAATAGTGCCGCCAACTCACCGTAGGAAAGCGCTGCGGAGATCGTAAGCAGCCCCGTGAGTATCCACGTAAGCAGTAAACCACCAGGCGATCCTGTCTGCTGTGAAATGTCCGATGCCACAATGAAAATGCCGGAGCCAATCATCGACCCGACCACAATCATCGTGCCGTCGAACAGGCCGATCGCTCGCACGAACCCAGGTTCGCTCGCGGCGCTTGCCGATGAGACTGCTTGGGTAGTGTCAGCCACTCTTCAATTCCTTATCATCCATACCCCCAGCCTTATAACGCTCTTAGACGCCCGCGTGGTTCGCGGCTTCAAGCATTTCTAGGAATTGGCGCGCTCGTTCCGCCGGCTTGCGTGCGCGCAGAATATCGCTAATCACCGCAACCGAGTCTGCCCCTGCCCGGACGACTTCGGCGGCGCACTCCAGCGTAATTCCTCCAATAGCGACAATAGGTTTATCGGTTAGCCGCCGAGTCTGGCGGATGAATTCCGTCCCGACCACAGGATCGGGATTCGACTTGGTAGAAGTGGAAAAGATGGGCCCCACGGCAATATAGTCCGCCGAAGTCGCAGCAGCCTGCTCGAATTGCGCGCGATTGTGTGTCGAGATGCCAACCAGCTTACTCCATCCCACAACGGCGCGCGCTTCCTCCGCGCCCAAATCTTCTTGGCCGACGTGAACGCCGCCCGCGCCGGCAAGGGCCGCCACATCCGCGCGGTCGTTCACGATGAACGTGACATCTCGCGGTACTAACTCACTCGAAAGACGTTTCGAACTTTCTAACAAATCGCGGGAAGACGCCGCTTTATTCCGGTACTGCAGCAGCCGGACTCCGGCATCCACAAGTTGGCGGGCGCAATCTGATTCAGGAATGGTAAGCAACGCTGCGTCTAATATCACATACAGCCGTGGGAGAACAAGACGCATGCTGATTTATTTTCCGTTGGTTCCCACGAGCCGGTCAATGAAATGCGTATTGTAATTCCCTGCAACGAACCTTGAATCGGCCACGATTCTGCGATGCAGCGGAATGGACGTCTTGATTCCTTCAATGACAAACATCTCGAGGGCGCGCTTCATGCGCCCGATGGCTTCCGTGCGGTCGCGGCCCTTAACTATGAGTTTGGCAATCATCGAATCGTAGTATGGCGGAATGACCGCGTCCGCATAAGCCGCCGAATCCACACGTACGCCCGTGCCTCCCGGCGCCTGGAACGTCGTGATGCGCCCCGCCGACGGGACGAAAGTGTCCGGATCCTCGGCATTAATGCGGCATTCAATGGCATGGCCGGAAGGAATGACCGCACCCGTGGCGTCCTCCATTTTCTCCCCCGCGGCGATGCGGATTTGCGCCTTAATCAGGTCCACGCCAGTCACGAGCTCTGTTACCGGATGCTCCACTTGAATGCGTGTGTTCATTTCAATGAAGTACAGCGAGCCATCCTGATCCATCAGGAACTCAACGGTTCCCGCATTCGTGTAACCAATAGCCTCTAGAACCTTGACGACCGTCGCGCCAAGCTCTTTCCTTCGCTTCGGGTCCATCACTGGTGAAGGCGATTCTTCCACCAGCTTCTGGTGCCGCCGCTGAATGCTGCATTCGCGTTCGCCCAGATGAATGACTTTCCCGTGCTGGTCTCCCAACACCTGAAACTCGATGTGCCGCGGAAACTCCAGAAACTTCTCCATGTAGACATCCGGAGTGCCGAAAGCCTGCTGCGCCTCGCTGCGCGCCGTTTGATAGGCGCCCAGGAGATCTTCCTGCTTGCGCACCACTCGCATGCCGCGCCCACCGCCGCCCGCGGAAGCCTTCAAAATCAATGGGTAGCTTATGCGCTCCGCTTCTTTCGCGAGCTGCTCTTCTCCTTCCACAACTCCGTCGCTTCCCGGAATCGTGGGCAGCCCCGCGGCCTTCACTTCGCGGCGCGCGCGGTCTTTCTCTCCCATTAACTCGATGATTTCCGGCCGCGGGCCGATAAACGTGACTTCAGAGGCTTCGCAAACCTTGGCGAAGTTCGCGTTCTCCGAAAGAAATCCGTAGCCCGGATGGATGGCGTCCACATTCGTAATTTCCGCAGCGCTGATCACCTGAGGAATATTCAGGTAGCTTTCGCTGCTGCGCGGCGGCCCGATGCAAACTGCTTCGTCGGCGAAGCGCACGTGGAGCGAATTACGGTCCGCCTCCGAGTAAACCGCCACCGTGGAAATGCCCAGCTCTTTGCAGGCGCAAATGACCCGCAGGGCGATTTCCCCTCGATTAGCGACTAGGATTTTCTGAAACATAGCGTGGTGTGCCGGCTATTTCTTCCGGCTGGGACGGATGCCGAAGAGAGGCTGTCCGTACTCGACGGGCTGTCCGTTTTCCACGAAGACTCGCACGATCTCGCCCGATTCATCCGATTCGATCTCATTCATCAGCTTCATGGCTTCCACGATGCAAAGCGTCTGCCCCGTTTCCACGAATGCCCCGATTTTCACAAAGGGCTCCGAGCCAGGGCTTGGCGAGCCATAAAATGTCCCCACAATCGGAGATTTCACTAGATGCAGGTCTTCCGTCAAGCGTGTCTCGGCAGCCGCTGGAGCGGATGGCGAAGCCTGGGAAGCCGCAGGTGCAGCCCCGCCCGGGTTTGCAACAATGATCTCAGGCGCCGACACGGCCCGCGGCGCGGACAATACGAATCCAGAAGACGGTTTTCGCAGCCGGATGTGCAAATCTCCGCGCGAGTATTCAAATTCCTCGAGATTATGCTCGGTCATGAACTGAAAAAGCTGTTCGATTTGCTGCATTTCAGGGTTGGCAAACGTCGGACTGGACTTTGTAGGCTGTTTGCGTTTCATGCGTTTCAAAGTTCGATGAGATGCCGCGGTGCGCGGCTCAGTACTTCGGTACGGCCAGTGTGGACGGCGACATCGTCTTCAATGCGCACGCCTCCGATGCCTTCCGCATACACGCCAGGTTCGATCGTAATTGCGTTTCCAGGTTCCAGGCGCCGCGTTTGCCCCTTTGCGACCCTGGGGTCCTCGTGTACTTCCAGGCCCAGACCATGACCCGTACTGTGGACGAAAAGACGGTCAAGGCCATAACCTTCCAAGACGCGACGTGCCGCTGCGTCGACTTCTCCGCAGCTGACTCCCTCTCTCACCGCCGAAATCGCCGCTCCCTGCGCCTCCAGGACCGCCTTATACCACGTCTGGATGCGTTTTGGCGCACGCCCTACAAAAACCGTGCGCGTAATGTCGCTGCAATAGTGGCCGAGTATAACACCCAGGTCGAGCACCACCAACTCATTTTTCCTCAATCGCTTGCCGGTAGGCCGGGCATGCGGCAGCGCGGCCCTATCTCCGAATGCAACAATCGTTTCAAAGGCGGGGCCGGCGGCCCCTCGTTTGCGCATCTCGTACTCGATCTCGGCCGCGACTTCCCTTTCGCAAACACCCGGCTTTAGCAGGCCGATGGCGAACTCCACAATCTCCCCCGCCAGGATGGCCGCCTTGCGCATCTGCGCCAATTCCACCGCATCTTTGCGCGCTCTGAGGGTCTCCACTATCCCCGGCACAGCAACCCATTCCAGCCTTCCTTTCGACGCTTTCCGCGCGCTTTGCAACTGCGACACCGTCATGTGGTCCGCGTCGAAACCTACCCTTCGGACCTTCCCATCCCTAAGCTCTTGTACGGCTGACTCAAACACGCTCCCTTTCTGCTCCCGGACGCGAACACCGATGGCCTCCTCTTTCGCCTGCACCACAAAACGCCCGTCGGTAACGAGCGTTGCACCTTTTTTCGAAACCACTAGAGCGCCCGACTCACCCGTGAATCCCGTTAAATAGAACCAGTTGGCGGGATGTGTGACCAATAGCGAATCGATTCGGGACTCATGGAGAAGTTCAGCCAATGCGCGCCGCCGATTTTGGAACGCTTTACCCATAAACAGAACGAGGAGACTTCAGGCTCCTCGTTTCCGCCCTTGGTTAAAAGAAAATTTGTTCGTGTTATCCGGGAATGATTCGTGGAGTCAGGAAGAAGAGCAACTCCTGAGAGGACGTGGTGACGTTTCTCCGCTTGAAGAGGTTCCCGATGAGGGGAAGGTTGCCCACAATCGGTACCTCGGAAATGTCCACACGTTGCGAGGAGATGATGACTCCGCCAATCACCACAGTGCCGCCATCCGCAACGGTGACCTTGGTCTCAGCCGCCTGCGTATCCAGCGCAGGAACGCCTTGAATCCGGGGGATACCGGCATCAATCTGTGTATTCTCCACCAGCACGTCCATGAAAATCGTGCCTTCCGCGGTAATTTGCGGGGTCACTTCCAGCTTCAACACCGCGTCGATGTACTGGACGGAAATCGTGTTGTTGATGGTCGTTTGAATAGGAATCTTTGTTCCTTGCTTAACGGTGGCCTTTTCGTTGTTCTGCGTGATGACTTTGGGCTTCGACAGCAGTTTGCCGACGCCCTTCGACTCCGCTGCGGTGATCATGAAATCCAGCGCGAAATTCGCCGAGGTGAACAAATAGCTCATGCCGCTCGTAGGAGTGCCGGCAGCAAGGTTCGTGACCAATGGCATCGCCACGTTCGTTGCCGTGGCATTGCTGCCTGGAACCGGCGGCTGGCCGTTAACAAGTGCCGGCGATGTGGATACGCCCGGAATGAACGGGCGGAATATCGGGCTGACGCCCACGGCGGAGTTGCCGCCAAAAACGTTGTTTCCAGTGGACGTGGCAAAAGCGAGTTGCGTCCCGATATCCTGAGCAAAAGATCGCGATGCCGATACCACCCGCGCTTCAATCTCCACCTGCTGGGACTTGCGGTCCAGTTGCGCTCTCAAATTGTCAATCGTCGGTATGACGGAGGGAATGTCGCGGATGATCAGAGTATTCGAACGGTCATCAGAAAGAATGTCGCCCCGCGGGGAGAGGAACTTCTTGAGTGTTTCCTTCATGGTCGCGGCCTTTGCATAACTCAAGACGCGCGTCACGGTAACCGGATCAACCGCCTCGGCCTGCGCTTTCACCAGGTCGCGTTGCGTCTCCGCCTCGGACTTCAGTGTCGCCCGCGTGGCGATCCTCAAAACGTTGCCGTTCAACTGCTTGTCCAAGCCGTTGTTTTGCAGCACGATGTCCAGAGCCTGGTCCCAGGGCACTTCATCCAGAACGATCGTCAGGCTGCCCTTCACGGCCGGGTCCAACACCACGTTCAGCCCGCTGATCTCATGGATCAGGCGGAAGAAGTCGCGCAGATCCACGTCTTTCAGGTTGACCGAGATCGGTTCTCCCGTGTACCTCGCGGATGACGTCTGCGCAGGCGTCGATTGCGCGGCGTCTGTTGCCAGCTTTGTCGCGGCCGCATTCGCCTGCTGAACAGCCTGCTGGGCGGCCTGCTGAGGGTTCGCTTCCGTGTGAGCCGGCGCATTCTTCTCGCTGAACGATGCCAACGCAACAGAGGAGGGCTGGGTCAGTTCGCCCGGCAAGGCATACCGAGGAGCGGGAATCTGATTGGCGTGAGCGGAAACCTCCGTGGGCTTCTGGGAGGTCTGGTCTGGCACGGACGCCGTCAGCGTCGACTTTTGCGAAACGCCCATTGGCCTCGCCTTTGGCGCGCTAAACGAAATGACTACGGCATCGCCATCGCGCGATACGTAATACGACGCAGGAGCTGTCAGGTCCACCACAACACGCGCGACATCCGGCTGATATTGGCCCAAGCGGACGGCCACAACAGGAGCCGACACTCCCGGAATGACGGTCTTGTGAACAGCCAACCGAGCGCCCACAAAATCCAGCACCAGGCGATCAGGGTGCTGCATCCGGGCTGCCCGGACGTCGAGCTTCCCTTCGCCTTCCACACGCACCGCCGAGCGCTCCGGTGCCTGGGTTATTGCGACGCTCGATATGACCGCGGATTTCTTTGCGCCCGTGGACTCCACGGTCTGTGCCGGCGCCGGCTTTGTCGCCAGCGTCAAGCCCGCAAGGACCAGGCAGCCATACTTGAGGGCTCGCCAATTCGTCTTCATTGCTGTTCTCCTGAACTGGTGGAGTAAATTCGCTTGTTCACTTGACGTTCCACGGGCTTGCCGAAAGCGTCTTTGCCTTCTTCGTGGAACGAAACGCCATCCATCGAGATCTTCTCTACACTGCCGTCATACAGGTGGTCGCCCTCCCGCAGAAAATACGTTCTGGACTGCGGATTGGAAACCACTGCGATCATTCCGTTGGGAGCGCGGACAATCCCATCCAGGCGCAACGTGCTGACTTGCAACCCTGCCTTGCCTGGAGGCAGGTTTGCACTGGACTTTCCTCCTTGCGTACGACTAAGCAAGGATTCGAAGGGATCGCGTCTCGCGGCCTTTACTTCGCTCTCCGCTGCTGGTTTGGGAGCGCCAGCCGGCCCCGCCGCTTTCTCTACCGGAGGCTTCGCAGCCTTGGCTGTCCCTTTTTTCTTGCCGGACTTTCCGGCTGGTTTCGCCGCCGCTTTTGCCGGCGCCGCCAATGGTTTTGCTGTGGCCGGCGCTGCAGGCTTTGCTGCTTGTGGCGCGGGCTTGGTGGCTGCTGTTGCCGCCGGCTTGACTGGCGCTTGCGCAGCAGGTTTGGCAGGGGCCTGTGCCGCGGGTTTGGCCGGTGCTTGCGAAGCTGGCTTTGCCGGGGTCTGCGCCGCTGGTTTTGTAGGCGCGGGCGTACCCGGTTTTGCAGCCGTGCTGGGCGTGCCCGGCTTGCCAGGTTGCTGCGTGGTTTGACCAGCTTGATCGCCCACCGAATTTCCGTTAGACGACCCAAGGGGGTCTCTTTGCGCGTGCAAACCAGGAGCCGTCGCCGCGATCAAGAGCCCTATTCCGAGAGTTATTGCTGAACGCATAGTTCGCCTATTCCCGCTCAGGGTTTCCCAGGCGTACTGCCCGGTTTGGCTCCAGATGCAGGAGCAGGAGCCGCGCCGGAATCAGCAGGCTTGGTGAAAAATGTTGTTGCCGTGAAAGTTCCAGAAACCGTAGTTCCCGGCCGCACCGGATACTTCGTCCCCTTGCCGTTCTCCGGGGCATCAAACGCCAGATCGCCCACGTTAATGATTCGCGACAGGCGCCCCATCCGGCCGAAAAAGTCTAAAACGTTGAAGTACGGGCCATCCGCCTGAATCTCAAGCGACATCTCGTAGTGATATTCC
>QHYL01000373.1 GCA_003224105.1 Acidobacteriota bacterium
TGAAATCCTGAACGCCAATCCCTACGCCTTTCTTGACGATGCCCCGCTCGAAGAGCGCCGTGCTCGCGCCGTCGAGATGCGCCGCATGCTGCCGGAGGCCGTGCTGGGAGAAATCGGGCGTCTCGATCCCGCGGCCATCGCCGAAGTGTGCGACGACGCGTGGCCGGATGTGCGCGACACCGAAGAGCTGCACGATGCCCTGCTGACACTGATTGCGCTGCCCGCTCGTCACGACCCGGCTTCGCTCCAAAGCAACCGTCTGCGCGGCAAGTTGCAGGAGTCGCTCAATGCTTGGATTCCTTTCCTCGAGCAACTTGTTGTGGACCGCCGCGCAAGTCTCGCCCACGTGGGCAGCGAAGCCTATTGGGTCGCGGCCGAACGTGTCCCCGTTTTCTCGCAAGTCTTCCCCTCCGCGCATTTCGAAGCCGTGCCGCCGAGTGTGAGCGCCGCCGCTCTCTCCCGCGACGAATCTTTGTTAAACCTCATCACGGGTTGGATGTCTCACTCGGGCCCGGTTACCTCCAGTCAATTAGCCGGCATCCTCACTCTTCCCGTTTCCGAAATCGACAAAGCTCTGTTGCGTCTCGAATCTAGCGGCGTTGTCCTTCGTGGAAGGTTTACTGACCCGCATTCCGATCCGACCGAGTGGTGCGAGCGCCGCCTGCTCGCGCGCATCCATCGCCTCACGCTCGGCCAACTCCGCAAGGAAATTCAGTCCGTCACTCCTGCACAATTCATGGACTGGGAGCTTCGCTGGCAGCACGTCGCTCCAAGCACGCAACTCCTTGGTCAGCGCGGCACTCTCGAAGCGATTCGCCAGATGCAGGGCTTTGAGGCGCCGGCGAATTCCTGGGAGCGCCAAATCCTCAGGCGACGCATCGCGGATTACGATCCCAAAGTTCTCGACCAGCTTTGCCTGACGGGCGCAGTCGGCTGGGGCCGCCTTTCTCCGCATCCCGCCACACTGGAGGCGCTCACGGATGGAAAACGCCGCGTCATCCCCACCAGCGTCGCGCCGATTACTTTTTTTGTGCGCGAAGACTCGGATTGGATGATCCCTCAGCGAGATGCCGGCGAAGCAGACACAGCCGGCCTCAGCCCTGACGCCGTGGCTGTTCTGCAATACCTTCGTCAGCGCGGGGCTTCTTTCTTCGCCGATATCGTCCGCGGTACCGCCAAGCTCAAGTCCGAAGTGGAAACGGCGCTCTGGGAACTCGTCGCTGCGGGCCTGCTCACCGCGGACGGCTTCGATAATTTACGCGCGCTCATCGATCCCAAGCGGCGCTCCGGCCAGGGCAGCGGCAAAACGTCGCGCCCGCGACACAGTGCTGGCCGCTGGTCGCTGCTCTATTCCATTGAGAACCATGACCGCAACCGCGCGCTCGAAGCTATTTGTTGGATGTTGCTGCGGCGCTACGGAATCGTTTTTCGCGAACTTCTTACACGCGAAGCGATTCTCCCCAAATGGCGCGAGTTGCTCATCACCCTGCGTCGCCTGGAAGATCGCGGAGAAGTGCGCGGCGGGCGTTTCGTCGGCAACTTCCTGGGCGAGCAATTCGCGTTGCCAGTGGCCGTAGAATCGCTGCGCGCTATCCGCAATCAGCAACCGTCCGGCGAGGTCATAACCGTCTCCGCCGCCGATCCGCTGAATCTTGTTGGCATCATCGTTCCGGGCGAGCGCGTTCCTGCCAATTCGGGCAAAGCAGTTGCCTACCGGGATGGCGTCGCTGTTCCGCAAGACCACTTACCTAATGTCAACGTCATTTCCATGCCCGTTGCGGGTTGAAACGATACCGCTCAGGCGGTCTGTCGTTTCCGAGCCCCTTACGTGGTGCCTGTTGGAAACCCATTCGGCACCACAAAATAAGGCAAGCAGTCCCGCCAACCGCGAGATAATGTTCTCGGCCCACCCAAGCAGCACGGTAAATTGCATCGAGTGCCGTACAAGTCTGCTGGACCGCCTGCGCCCCTTTTTCAAAGGTATTCAGGTGGCCTTCCGCGCTCGGACATTTGCCGTGGTGCTCTGCGGAGGTGCCGCATCCATGGAATACAATAGCGCCATACTGCAGTACCGCCGAATGCTGCGCTATCGGCTGGCTGAATACGAAAACGATTTGCTGACTGGATATCGTTTGGCGCGTGAAATCGCGGATTGCGGACTGGTTCAAGCGGGGGTTCGGCTCGAGAGTGCCGTCGCTCACTTGCAGCGAGAAATTGCCCAAGCGCGGAGCCAAATGCTCGTTCTTGAAAACATCGCGGAGAAACCTGCCAAACCCGCGGAAGAGCCGAACCGTTAGGCCCAGTTCCCTTGGACCCAGAGTTCGCGCTTCACAGCATCATGTTTCTAATCTTGCCCGGTGATCGCAGAGTTGCCACATGGAGCTGAGAGAAGGAGCTGCCTCGACGCCGCAGTTGCTCGGAGTTAGTAACTCTAGTTGGTACTAGCCTTCATACTAGATCATCCATGGGTCGGAAGGTTACCTAACTTGTTGCAAGGAAATGCAGTCTTGACATCTTTGAAAATCGGTGCAATATGACACTTAGGCCCAACCCGCCGGCTTCCTACCCCACAGGAAGCCAAAATGTAAGTCTACAGGAGACCAGATATGAATGCCAAAATCGTGACGTTTTCTTCCCAGGGCGATACCACCATTCTCGAATACGACCCCGCGACCGCCGACATGGACGAAGTCAACCGGGTCATCGCGGAATACGAAGCAAAGACCGGAGCGCAGCCGTTCGACGTCGCTACTGGAGAACGCATCGAGAAAATCACCCGCGCGCAAAACGAAGTTCTGATGGTTCACCCCATCGCAGGTGGCTAGACATGAACGAAAAGACGGCCGGGATGTGGTCGTCGTCCGCGCGGCTTGGCATGAACTAGACGAAATGCCGCAAGGGTCGTAGCCCGCATCTGGCTGGTGTCCTTGTTATGACTTCAGCAATTGTGTCCGTGCTTGTACTTGCTCTGCTGGTTGGCGTCATCGTTCTGCTCAAGTGGAGGTTAGCCCTTGCTGGCTTGCGCCGCAGAGATTTGGCGCGAGAAGGAGGAATGCTCCGTGGGCGCATGCGCATGAATGAGGTCTTTGCTTCTGGCGTAAATGTTTTCAGTCCGGCAGGGTTGTCTTTGTTTGGAGGCAATCCATTGGGCGGCGGGCCTATTTCGCCCCGAGTCACCAAGGAGCAGCGCGCGGAAGCTTTTCTTCAACGTATCCTTGCGCTCACCGGAGCCAAGAAAGTGGACGGCGCCTATGTTCTCAATGTAGGCAAGGTGCAGTTTCAATTGCGCGACAGATTTATTCGCCGGCTGCAGAATCCTCAGGATCCAAAGTCCCCTTACGAAGAAACGTGCTTTTATCTTGTGCACAACGGCATGCCCAAAGTGGAAGAAATTGCCACTGCGCTCCTGCATCTCTCCAACAACCCTGGGCTGTTTGACAAGTGGGCTCTTCAAAACGGAGTGGCCTTCAAGGCAGATGGGAAGGTCTTCGACCGCTGCCCTCTGATGGGTTTGCGCTAAGTTAAGTATTGATGGGTTTACGCTAGGCAAAGACTCGATTTTGCTTTCCTGCGCTCTCGTCGCTGAAGTTTTTTGATTACCAATCAATCTCGTCGGGGAAAAACTCAGACACCAGGTCCTGGTAAAAAGGAAGAATGGCCTTCATGTCCGGCCGCTCACGGCCCTTTGAATACAAATCATAAGGATTGAACCTTCTCACCCACGCAAACATTTCTTCATCGTGTTCGTTCATCAAGTGACGGTAGGCGTTGTGGCGGTGCGCTGCGTAGAATGAATGATAGCGCAGCATGTACAGCCCTTCTTCCGGAAGGTAATTCCGCGCCACTTGATAAATATATTCGTCGTGCCCGAACGAAAGATGCACGTTATCCAGCCCGCAACGGCGCTCGTAGATGCCGTACTTGGTCTGATACTCGGGAAC
>QHYL01000374.1 GCA_003224105.1 Acidobacteriota bacterium
TTACACGCTTTTTGACAGATACCTCTGGCGGATGAGCTGGATACGCAAATTGGGCCTTTCCAAGATTCCGAATCTCAGCGGCCGTTGGAGCGGCTTCCTGGTCACTTCCTTTGACAGCTTCGACAAACAACATGATGTAATGCTTGAGATTTTTCAGAGCTGGACGCAGATTTCCATCTTTCTAACAACTCCCAGCTCCATTTCCAAGAGTTGCGTCGCGGTCATTCAAGTTTCCGACGTGAGCGGGGCTGGGCTCGTTTATCAATATCAGTGCCAGCCGCTCGCCAATGCGCGAAAGTCCATGCACATGCATTTTGGCACCGGCATGCTCAGAATGTGCAAGGACGACGATCGTCATTTGATCGGCGAATATTATGCCGGGCGTGACCGTGGGACCTACGGACAGATTTGCTTTTGGAAGGTAACGCCGGAAGGAAGATTGGAAACTCCGAAAGATTAAGAGAACTGTTCAGGATCCGCGAACTTGATTGTTGCCGGCGGGTTTCGACAGCAGCCATCAGGAGCTATTGGTTCGCGAGACGAGGGATGAGAAAGTGGAAGAAGGCGTCCGCGTTTGACTTGAGGCATACCTGGGAGTTCGGCGGATTCGACGCATTAGAAGGCCCGGGATCCGGGCGAGTAAATCCCTTTTCATCCACACGAATGTGCATGGGCTGAACTGGACACAGAGTTGGGGCAACGATATAAACGATGGTCATCGGATCAAACAGCGTAGGCGTTTCCTGTCCCCATTCGTGATACAGCAAAGTGAGGGCATCGGTGAGCGGGGTTCCCAGCCGGAACAACGAATTGCGGTTCACTGCATCCATTTTCAATTGCGTGGAGTCGAGCGGCATCACAAACAAAGGCACGCCTGCCGCAAACAATTTTTGCGCCGAAGGAATGTCGTTCTTAATATTCCATTCCGGCTCGGGCCCGCGCAGCGCCATGGAATCGACGTCACCGTAACCGCGGAAAATCGAGCCGCCCATCAAAACAACCCGCCTCAGCTTGCGGAACGTCTCGGCATCTTTGTCGATCGCCGCGCCCACATTCACCAGCGGCCCGATAGCCACCAGCGTGATTTCACCGGGGTTCTTTCGAATCGCATCCAGCAAGAACGTAACGGCATCGGGATGAGACGCCTTCGCGAAGCGCCCGCCCTCCGCATACTTGAGCTGCGTGAAGTCGGTCTTAGGCGGTGTTGGCACGCCGGCCGCAACCGGGATATCCGCGCGTCCCACTTCCCCCAGCAAGCGGTCGAGGAGTTTGGCGCGCATTTCCGTGTCGCCAAAAGTAGTTGTAATACCAAGAATCTGCAACTCGGGACTACGCAATGCCAGGGCTACGGCGAAAGCATCGTCAATGTCATCGCCGATGTCCGTGTCGATGATGACTTTCTCCGCCGGCGCAGTTCGAGGCGTGGTGGCCGGCTCAGAACTCTGAGCGACGCAGCGCGGAGAAACTGCGAGTGCAACGTAACTTAGCGCCAGAATAACAATCGCACGCTTTCTGTCCATGGTGTTCTCAGGCCCTTGGGCCTTGGGCCTTGCCCCAGGAAAAACGATTCGGAAAGCATTTCGAGCTTAACACGGACTTGACTTGCGCCTCGTTGGCACGAAGCGTATGATGCGGCTCCTATGGCAAGAGTACGCGGCGTCGGCGGAATCTTTTTCAAGTCTCCAAACCCAGAAGCCCTGCGCGAATGGTATGCGAAGCACCTCGGCATTGTCAGCAACGGCGAGCAAGGAACGATGTTCCTCTGGAATCAGCCCGACAGCCCTTACTCGGATAATTGCACGGCGTGGTGCATCTTCCCCGCTTCCACAACATATTTCCAGCCGAGCCAATCGCCCCTCATGGTGAACTACGTTGTAGACGATCTCCATGCCGTGCTCGATGCTCTGCGAAAAGAAGGCGTATCAGTGGATCCGAAAGTGGAAGAGTACGATTACGGGAAGTTTGGCTGGATCATGGACCCCGACGGCAACCGCATCGAGCTTTGGGAACCGCTGCCGAAGAAAGAAAAGCAGTAGCCTGCCGGAAAAATCTCCCTTGGGAATTCTGGTGCGGTAGAGAGGACTCGAACCTCCACGGTATTGCTACCGCCAGCCCCTCAAGCTGGTGCGTCTGCCAGTTCCGCCACTACCGCACTTGGGTGATAAACCATTCTAGCTGTGGAACCTGAACCTCGCAACCTGCAGATGCTGTCCTGTTGCACAGCTCCGGCCTGAGTCTCCAATTCCATTGCCTGCGAACTGCCAACCGTGAAGTATCCAACAAATAAGCCGCAGCCGATGTTACGGCTTTTTCGCTGGCGCAGGAGCAGGCTGCGAACTCGCCGGTTGTTGTCCGGCTGGAGCTTGTGAAGAAGGCGGATTACCTGACTGCGGCGTCGTAGCCGGAGGCTGTGAGGCAGGTTGCTGGCCCGCAGGCAACGAGTCATGTGTATTGGGCTGAGGAACGGCTGGAGTCGTAGCCGGAGCCGCCGGCTTCGACGCGGGCTTGGAAACTTTTTGAAGAATGGAGGAACCGCCCTCTTTGACGACCTCATCGGTGCGCAGAGTCATGGCAAAAGCGCAAAGCATAAACATCACCGCGCACCAAGTCGTGGCCTTGGACAACACGTTCGCCGCGCCTCGCGGACCGAACGCCGTTTGGCTGCCGGCCCCTCCAAAGGCGCCGGCAAGGTCAGCGGCTTTGCCGCTCTGCAGTAGCACCACGATGACCAAAACAAGGCAATTCAGAATAAAAAACGGTTTCAAAATCCACGTGCCGCCCCACGAGAGGCGAAACCCTACGGCAATAATTCCGGCGCCGATCGCCAACGCGATGGCCCACTTCATCCAACCTGGCATTTCTATCTCCTAATCTCCAGCAAGATCCGTCTCCCTTCAATTTTCTTAGATTACCATCTTGCGCGCAAGTCCATTTCCGCCCGTATTTTTGCGGCTTTGAAGCAGTTCTCTCGCTCAGTTAGCCCGCTTCCAAACTTCCGACAGGCTCTTCCCATTGGAGAGAGTGCCTGTTTGAGTGAATGTATCTCCGTCCACTTTTACGGTAAACGGCTGGTCCTTACCGACAAGACCGGCGGGGATTTCATCACTCGCGAAGTCGATGTGTTCGATGTAGGAACTCCCCTTCAGAATGTAAGTTCCACCGCCTGTATAAAGCGGCTTCCCGGTCTCTGCATCATAGGCAACAAAAATGAAGTGTCCTCCCGAGATGATCTTGACATCTCGCGCACTTTTGGGGAGCTGCTGTCCGGAGACCAGCTCCCAGGCGCCGTCCAGCGGGCTCTTCTTTGCGTGCCTGCCGTCTGTCTGTGAAAAGGCAAAAGACATTGCCGCGAGTGCGATTGAAAAAACGAGCATGATTTTCTTCATGATGTCCTTCTTCGATTGTAGACTTCCTGCGAACAGCGCCCAAAAGCCGCACTCGGCACGAGCCTCAAGTTGCCTCGCAAAAGCAACCCAACCGCGAAATTAGTGTGCTCGCTGAACGCCTGGCAGGGCCAGAACTCGTAGGAACGGTCCGCGTGCCTGACCTTCCCTCCGCTGCGCGAAAGGTAAAGCGCGCGAACCGCTCCTCAATGGATCTCGTGCTTAGATATATCTACGCCGTTGCCTGCGCGGAGCGCTCGACGACCGGGCGCACCTCGACCACACCCCACTTCGCGGACGGCACCCGGGCGGCGATGGAGAGAGCCTCATCCAAGTTTTTAGCCTCGATGAGGTAGAAACCGCCGAGTTGCTCGCGCGTTTCCGCGTAGGGGCCATCCGTGACCAACCGCTTGCCGTCGCGTTCGCGCACGGTGGTGGCAGTGGCGATGGGTTGCAATTGGTGACTGGCAACCCAGTGGCCGCTGTTCTTCAGGTCCTGGGTGAACTTCATGTACATGGCCATGCCCTCCTGCTGTTGCTTCTCGGTGAGCTTGGCCCAGCCTTTCTCGTCGTCGTAGATCAAGATCAAATATTTCATGGTGAACCTCCACAGGTGAATCGAACGGCAACGCTCCGAATCGACAGCCCGCTTCAAAATATTTATGATGCGGCATGGCCCAAGGCGCGCCTCAGGACGCATCTTCCGCATTAGAAGCAGTTTACCGGTCCGACTGGGGCCGGGTTGTGGCCGCCCTCATCGGACTCTTCGGAGACTTTGATGCCGCCGAAGAGGCTGCCCAGGACGCCTTTGCGGCTGCGGCAGACCAGTGGCCCAATTCCGGAGTGCCCGAATTCCCGCGAGCCTGGCTCATCCAAACCGCCCGCCACAAAGCTATCGATCGCATCCGCCGCAAGGACCGGTTTCGGGAAAAGCTGGAAACCTATTTGATACCCGCGGCGAGCTACGCCTCGGAACCACCGAATTACGAAACCGGCGAGATTGCCGACGATCGCCTTCGACTGATCTTTACCTGTTGCCACCCGGCGCTTGCCCCCGAGGCGCAAATCGCGCTGACGTTGCGCATCCTGTGCGGCTTGGAGACCGATGAAATCGCGCGCGCGTTTCTCGTTCCCAGCCCGACGATGGCGCAGCGGCTGGTGCGCGCGAAGCGCAAGATTCGCGACGCCGGTATCCCCTATATTGTGCCCGAAGCCAGCGAGTTGCCCGCGCGGTTGGACGCCGTGCTGACCGTGATCTACCTCGTCTTCAACGAAGGTTACGCAGCGACGCGCGGCGAGCGATTGATTCGGACCGACCTCTCCGCCGAGGCCATTCGCCTTGGACGGCTCGTCAGAGATTTAATGTCGCCGCAGCCTCCCGCCGAAGCGACCGGCCTCCTCGCGCTGATGTTGCTTCACGACTCGCGCCGCGATGCGCGCCTGGATGAAGCCGGTGAACTCGTTCTTCTCGAGGACCAGGATCGCTCCCGTTGGAATCGGGAACAGATTGCCGAAGCGCTTCCACTCGTGGAGGAGGCGCTGCGCGGCGGACCAGGTCCATTCGCAATGCAGGCGGCGATTGCCGCGCTGCATTGCCAGGCCGCCCGGCACGAGGAAACCGACTGGCCTCAGATCGTGCGCCTTTACGACCTCCTGGAACGACTGCAACCTTCGCCTATCGTGTCGCTCAATCGAGCTGTGGCCGTGGCGATGGTGCAGGGTCCGCCATCGGGGTTGCGAATCATGGATGCGCTCGCCAGCAACGGCGAACTTGAGAACTACCACATCTTTCATTCCGCGCGCGCAGAGCTGCTGCGTCGCAGCGGGGCGCGCGAGGAGGCAGCGAGAACCTATTCACGCGCGCTCGAGTTGGTGACGAATGACAGCGAACGCCGCTATCTTCAGCGCCGCTTGCGAGAGGTTCAGGCCGCAAACTCGTGAGACCTAGCATTATCGGAACCATAAAACGCCGGGCTGAGGCCCGGCCTCTGCATAAACCTAAGCTGTGAAATTCACGATCGAGGCGAAGGATTTTGGATCCAGGCTCGCTCCGCCAACCAGTGCGCCATCCAGTTCTTCCTGCGCCATCAA
>QHYL01000375.1 GCA_003224105.1 Acidobacteriota bacterium
GCAAAAGGAAATCGGCAAAGATGCCCGTTTTGTAAGCAACGCCGATCGCATCATGCACCGCGCGATTCTAGTGCCTGAATTGCAAAATATTTTTTTGCGGCAGACTGCTGCTGCCTGGCTCGAAAAGTTCGCCGCCGCAGAAATCCCCGCCGCGCCCATCAACACGGTGGCTGAAGCCGTGAAGGCCGCGCAAACTCAAGCCAGAGGTCTAATCGTCCAGCTGGAGCATCCCGCAATTGGCGCCGCCAAGAGCATCGCCAACCCAATTCGCCTTTCGGCGACTCCGGTAAGCTACCGCCTTCCTCCTCCCCTCCTCGGCGAGCACACCGCCGAGATCCTTCGCACCTTGGGCTACTCCGAAGAGGAATCCACTACTTTTTAACCTTAAAGACAGCGTAATCGCGTTGTCCTGGAATGGGCCATTCTCCAATGGACTGCCTAGAACAGGGACGGTCTACCACCTCCACCCAGCAAGGACGTGTTCACATTCGCAATTGTGTGCGTGCCTTCTTTCCCACCCCACGAAAACAGCAGGAACACTTGAGGGAAGCCCCCCGCCCGCAGCGTCAGACCTGTAGAGAGGCTGTGCGACAGATGATCGAAGGCAATATCCCCGCGCCTGAGCGCTACTTTCCCCTCGTCTACCATAAAAGCAAACCCGAGCGGCCACTTCCAGATGGAGTGCTCGAAGCTGCCTCTCAGCAAGAGCACATTCGGCGCTCGGAAACGAAAGTCCTGGTAACTGCTTATCGATTGGTTGCCGTTGATGTCGGAGCCGCCTAACGTCGGTTGGAAGTAAAACGGAACCACGTGGCCTGAGGGAGCCATAGATTCCGAAATAAAGAGGCGAATGCCTATGCTGCCTTCGAGATTCTTTGTGATGGATGGGCAAGTGTGGTCGTCAATGCCTTTCGAGCAATCATCCGGACCATTGTGCACGCCGGGCGTGTAGGTTTTTGTCGTCGAATAGATGGGGATCTGATGTGAAAAATCCGTTGTGAAGCGCCGAAATGAAAAGTGAGAATTCCCCGGCGCGATGTATTGTTGGAACATCACAAGGTAGTTGAGCCGAACATGATCGTTGAGAAACAGCGACTTCGTCTTGAACCGAATCCCTTCTCCATGCTGAAAAAAACCCGGCTGAGTGGTTAATCCAGGCGCTGTTGCCTCAGTGTAAAGCTGCTCGATAGAAGGGCTGGGCTGTCCTTGGCTTCCGCGAATCGCCACGAAGCGCCCATTTGACTCCCCGTAGAGCGAAACCTCCGCCATGGACGGCTGGTAGATGGGCCACCAAACATTGATGCCCGGAATCGTCTCTCGCATTCCGTAAAACGACCGGGCAGTTTCCAGCGTGCTTGGGCCCAACCCAAAATAGTCAATCTTGTTCAGAGAAATCGTCTGTGCATAGAGATGAAAGACAGGATCTTCAAGGCTTCCGGTGTGCGCGTTCTGGGGATGTCGCCCTCTCACAACAACGATTTTTGGGGGCCGTGTAAAGATCGCCTTCATGTAGGCGCCCGCTCGCCAGGAACCGTTGATAGATCCGACGGCGTCCACGTTCCAGCTTAAGCGCCAACTCTCATTGGGCGTGTAATGGGCGACAAACGCGGGCCCGGCCGCAAAACCGTTTTGTGGAGCAATGCTTCCTACAGCGATGTGCAGCGGATGGTCGGTAAAGAGAACCTGGGCGCAGTCCATGAAGGATTTGAAGTTGAAGCTCCCACAACTCCCCCTGAAACTCGCACCTTCCTTACGGAAATCAGCGCCCAGCTTGGATTCATCCTGACCCCACAACGGTGAGGCCACGCCCAATAACAAAACCAAAACCGTAAGACGTCGCATTGGCATCCCTCTATTTCCGCTTCCGGTTGCTTGTCGGCTTATGCAGGATGGCGGTGACTTTCTCGGCATACTCGCTCACTTGTCCCTCTGTCTTGATCGTGCTGAGGTCCATAGCTAGCAGATCCCCAACCTTGTGCAAATGCCTGGCGACTCTTTGCACGTATCTCGCAAGCGCGTGTCGCAGGTGGACCGCCTGCGCCTGTAAAAGCTTCCCGGCCGGGCGGTCCTTGTCGAAGGCTTCCTTCGGCGGTTCGGGAATGGGTACCACTCTTCTTTGTCTGGCCTTCGTGATCGGCTTTGCTGTCGCCTTTGCCATGCCGCCTCCTATTGAACCTCGAAGCTCGGTAGATCGCCGTCTGGCTGCCTGTTGTCGGAAAGCAGATCAAGAAAGGTGCCCGCCGCCTGCTCGCGCTTGGACTGGGCCAGAAACTTCTGCCTGTTCGCCGGTGAAAGCGTATTAGGATCAAAATCCTTGAGGATAAATTTCATGACCGTGGCCGGGATGGATGCGTGGTCGAATGTGCGTCCGTTCCTTTGGTAGGGCCCGGGGATTACAGTATTCTTTGGCACCCAGGGCGAAACGAGGACTGCTGGTACACGTACTCCCAAGCGGTCGAACGCAAAGGATGCGCCCGTTTCCGTCTTGTCTGGGCCAGCCACAAAGGCATCGTCATCCGCCACGCAGTCCGGCGGTTTAACATGATCGTAAATGCCGCCATGCTCGTCGTACACGATCAAGAGAGCTGTGGTCTTCCATAGCTCCTCGTTGCTGAAGATGGCGTTGTAAACTTTGTTGATGAAGATTTCGCCGTGCTGTACGTGATGATCGGGGTGCTGGTCTGAGGCCGCTTCCGCCTCGCTATCTCCATCGTGGTCATTGTAATTTGGCTCGACAAAACTGTAGTCGGGCAACTCTCCTTTATTGCAGTCTTTCAGAAACTGATCGAAAGTCCCAAATATCTTTGGCTGATTGTTTAGGATATTGACGATTTCCATCGTCGAACTCGGGCCATCGTAGTAATAGATTTTGGCAGTTCGCCCGGCGAGCAGGACGCGCTGGTAAATGCTCAGGTACGGTCCTTTCCATTCAAAAATGTTCATCCCCACTTGGCCGAACGACGTCCCGTAGTGAGCGAACGCGCGATTGCAAATCGTTGGGCCTGGAATCGAGGCAAACCAGCCATTAAAAACCGCAAACTGCGTTGCCAGGCCAGTCAGCACTGGCAATTTTTTGGACGGGAAGTAGTACATGATCTTATGTGACTGAGCCACATTCTGCTGCTGCTGATAGTAACTCTTGACGAAACCCTGCATGTTTGCAACGCGGCCGGGCCCTGGGGGAACACCCCCAAAGATCTGCAGGTCCACGCCGGGAAAATGATGGTCCGGATCCGGATCAAGCTGGCTCTGAAACTCGGCCAGAGGTTGTTCTACGATGGGGTCCCCGTTCATGTCCGGGTTGCTGAAGTTATTCGTAACCCCGTCGATCCGATTGTCTTGCGCCGTCAGCGCGCCCAGCATGTGGTCAAACGAGCGGTTCTCCATCATCAGCACGACAATGTGCTTGAGGTTATCCAATCCGGCTGGCGGCATAGTCCCCCCACGTCTGTCAAAGTGATGTGTGATTCTCTAAGAGTAGTGACACTCATTCCCTCAGCGTTTCAATGATTCGGAACCAATCACGAGGGGTATGACGACACTTCTTATAATTTAATCAGCAAACACTCATGACCCGGCGTAAAGCTGAAAGTGTCCCCAATAGAATGGTCGGCGGTAGTTGCCTGTGGAATGAACCAGCGTGAGCTTGGCATTGCGTAACGCCGTTGCAGGATCCTTCCCTTCATTCAATCCTTTATAGAGTTCATCCATCAACTGCGGCGTCGAGGCATTGCTGACTTCCCAAAGTCCGCCAATAACGTTGTGCGCCCCAGCGCGAAGAAAAGCCCACGCCAAGCCAACCAGCCCTTCTCCTGCATAAGTCTTCATCCCTGCCCCATTGCAAGCGGATATCGTCACCAGATACGCGTGCACGGGGTGTTGCACAATGTCCCGCG
>QHYL01000376.1 GCA_003224105.1 Acidobacteriota bacterium
AAATTCTCAATCGGCACCTGGCGGCGCACGGGCGTCGAGTACGCCCAGAGGTTGTTTTCCAGAATTAAGACGAAGGGCGCTTTCTGAGTGGCCGCAAAGTTCAACCCTTCGTGAAACACGCCGGTCGAGCTGCCGCCGTCCCCAATCCAGGTCATCGTGACGATCTTTTGCCCAAGATAACGCCCGCCAATGGCGACGCCCGTCATAACCGGAATCAAATCACCGAGCATGGAAATCGGGGAAACAATGTGCAGATTATCCAGGTCCCCGAAATGGCTTGTGCCGTCTCTCCCTTTGGTCGGCGAATCATATTTCGCCATGTGCTGCATGAAAATGTCGCGCGGCGGCACGCCTTTCACCAAAAGCGCCCCGATATTGCGAATCATCGGAGCGATCCAATCTTTCCTTTCCAGCGCGTAACACGTCCCAACGGAAATCGCTTCCTGACCCAGGCTCGAGTAAAGCCCTCCGACAATCTTGTTCTGCCGGAAGAGCTTCACCATGGTCTCTTCCACGGCGCGGTTCAGACGCATGTAGTAATAAAGGCCGACGTATTGCTGCCGCGTCAATTCTCTGGGCGTCTCCCTGAGCGTCTGCTTGGTCATTCCTGCTCCATTGCTGCTCTACCCTGCTCCCATTTTCGTTCTACGGAAACGACAACCGACTCTTCGGCGAACTCGAGCTTCCTGAGCAATTCTTCTTTCGAATTGTTTTTCAACTCCAGGCCGAACAATTCCCCGAGATGCCTGGCGATGCGCGGCGCGACTTCTGATTCCTTCACGGTGCGTCCAAGCACTTTCTCAAGCGACGTAGCTTTGCGGTCCGCAATGCCGCACGGCACAATCAAGTCGAAAAACCGCAAATCCGTCGAAACGTTGTACGCGAATCCGTGCGAAGTGATCCAGCGGCTGATGTGCACGCCGATGGCGCCGAGTTTTTCGGAAGTGGCGAGTGGCGAGTGGCGAGTGGCGAGAGAAGAACCGTCTTCCGCAAACTCCACCCAGACACCTGTTTTTCCGGGTTCCCGCCCAGCGGTGATTCCAAACTCGGCGGTGGCGCGGATCATGGCCTCTTCCAGCATGCGCACATACCAAACCACATCGCGGCGGATTTCCCCCAGGTTCAGGATGGGATAGCCAACAATCTGCCCGGGACCGTGATAGGTTATGTCTCCGCCGCGGCTGGTCTCGTAAAACTCCACGCCTTTCTGCCGCAGGACGTGCTCACCAACCAGCAAATGTTCCCGCTTTCCGTTTCGGCCTTGCGTAATCACGTGCGGATGCTCGCAAAGCAACAAAACATCTTCAATCGCTTCCGCTTTTCGCGCGGCGACAATGCGCTTCTGCAGCGCGTACGCTTCCGCGTAGCCAATAAGTCCCAGGTTGACGGTCAAACATTTCGCCATTCGATACCACGTGACTGGTGATTCGTGACTTGTGGAAGATTTCGATTACGTTTCTTTACGAGTCACAAGTCACGAAACACGAATCACGCCTCACACATTAATCTGCAATCCGCGCACGGACGCAAACGCGTCTCCCATGCCTTCCCACACCGTGGGGTGCGCGTGAATCATGTTCATCATGTCGTCGATGGTGCCCTCGAGATTCAGCACCGCCGCCGCTTCCGCCAAAATTTCCGTCGCCAGCGGCCCGATGATGTGAATCCCCAGCACCTCGCCATAAGCCTCTTCGGAGACTACCTTGATGAAGCCGTTGTGATTCCCGAGAATCGTCGCTTTGCTGTTTCCCACAAACGGAAACTTTCCCGTCTTCACCTTGTATCCGGCGTCGCGCGCCTGCTTTTCCGTCAATCCAATCGAACCAATCTGCGGCTCGCAGTAAGTAGCGTTGGGGATGCGCGTCCTCACGATTTGCTGCGCGGGCTTTCCTGCGATGTGCGTAACGGCGATGATCCCTTCCATCATCGCCGCGTGCGCCAGTTGCGGCAACCCGGCAACGATATCGCCGATGGCGTACAGCCCTTTTTCCGCCGTCTCCATGTAATCGCCCACATGCACGAAGCCGCGCTCCAGTTTGGCCTTGGACTTCTCCAAGCCGCAGCCGTCGGTCATCGCTTTGCGGCCCACGGCCAGCAATAGCTTTTCTGCTTGCAGCGTTTGCGACTTGCCGTCCTTATCCTTGAACGCTACGGTCACGCCTTTGGCATCTTTCTTCGCTGACTCCACACTGCAGCCTGTAAAAATTTGGATGCCTTTCTTCTGGAACGCCTTCGTGAGCTCCGCGGAAATTTCTTCATCTTCCAGCGGCACCGTGCGCGGCAGGGCCTCCAGAATGGTGACTTGCGTCCCGAAAGAATTGTAAACCGATGCGAACTCCACGCCCACTGCTCCGGCGCCAACCACAATCAGCGATTTCGGGATTTCCGGAAGCTCCAGAATCGAGCGGTTGGTGAGAATCGTCTTGTGGTCCGGCTCGATACCCGGCAGGGCTTTTGCTTCCGAGCCGCTGACCATCAGGACGTTCGAGGCTTCGATGGTGGTCTTCTTGCCGTCTTTTTCGACGCTGATTTTGCCAGGTCCCTCGTAGCTGCCCCAGCCCTGCACCCATTCCACTTTGTTTTTCTTGAACAGGAATTCGATGCCCTTGGCATGTTTCTTGACGATCTTGTCTTTGCGCGCCAGCACGTTGGCCCAATTGATCTTCAGCCCGCTGATTTCGAAGCCCAGTTCGGCGCCATTTTTGATGTGGTCGTAAATATCGGCATGGTGCAGCAACACTTTGGTGGGAATGCAGCCGACATGCAGGCACGTTCCGCCGAGAAACGGATCCTTCTCCACGACAATGGTCTTCAGGCCGAGCTCGCCGGCGCGAATTGCCGCGACGTAACCTCCCGGACCGCTCCCGATAATCGCCACATCGTACTTAGCCACTCGTATTCTCCCTTCCGTGGGGCCAGAAATCGGTGAGGGAGTGCGTTCTCACCGCAGTCGCGCTCGAAAAATCTCGAGGGGAATCAGGCCGATAAGACAGGGTGCCAGCCGTCCCGTTCCTTTGCGGACGGCTTCCAAGACGCACAAAAAGCCGCCTGCACATCCAGCGCAGACGGCTGCATCTCGGCGAACATCAAATTTTAGCAGCGGTACGGCCCCCTCGCAACCCGACGGGAGGGCGTAGCAAAGCAGTGACCTGCCAGGGTTCAAGGACAAATCAGGTGTAACCCTCGCTTATCGAAACACGTCCATGCGACTGTTTCATCCGGAGTTATACGCGTAACACCGTAACGTGGAAAATGCCGTGACGGGGTGCACTTAGCTTCGAAAAGCTACGCGTGCATTGAAATCGTTAACGTCTTTCTCGAACTGTTCTAACAGTGCAATGTGCTCGTTGGTAGGGAGTGGAGCAGAACTGAAATACTTATGCTCTTCAAAGAGACTGTCTGCCCGGGGTTCAATTGTAAATGCAGATGGTCCCGTTTTTACAGTCTGCGGGTCATATCCGACAAT
>QHYL01000190.1 GCA_003224105.1 Acidobacteriota bacterium
GGCGAAGAGGCTCTTTCCTTTGGAAGCTGGAGGACGTTTCGGCATCAGGCAGTGGACGCCGGTGTAGCAGCATTCGCCGAGCCGTCCGTGCTTTTGGCGTAAGGAATCGGCTCCAGCGTATACAGAATGAGGCCGCAGCTTTCGCAGCGGTAAACTTCTTCGCTGGTTTCCGAGCGAAGCTCCTGCACGATGTGCGGCAGGACGCGCAGGCCGCAGCCGCGGCACTGCTCGTCGCGAACCAGAGCCATGGCCGTGCCGCCACGGCGCTTGGCGATGCGCGCGTAGAGGTCGCGCAAATCTTCCGGAACCGGGGCGACGATTTTCTCGCGTTCCGCCGTGGCGGCTTCGAGCTTTTTCTTGAGGTCGGAGGCTTGCGCTTCGATCTCTTTTTTCTCCGCCGCGAGGCTCTGTTCCGCTTCTTTCAAGCGCTCTTCCGCGAGCTTCACGCGGCGCTCGGCCTCTTCGGCCTTAATCATGACTTCGAGCTGGCGGTCTTCGGCTTTGCCGAGTTCGGCTTCCGCGTTGGCAATTTCATGCTGGAGCGCGCGATAGGCTTCGTTGGTTTTCACTGCGCCGCTCTGGTCGCGGTATTTGCCCGCGCGGTCTTTCCACTCCTGGCCCTCGAACTCGAACTTCTTGCGTTCGGAGTTGATCTTCGTGAGCGCCTCTTTGGCTGTGGCAACTTCGGCGCGGGCGCCGGTCAATTTCGTGTCGGCCTCGCGAAGGCGCTTCGGAAGAGATTCCAGTTCGGAGCGAAGAAGGGCAATCTGGTGGTCAACCCGCTGGAGCTCAATCAGATGGGGAATCGCCGGATGCATGGAACGGGCATTCTATCACACTGCCACCCCCGCCCTTGTAGCATGCGTGGCAGCGGGTAGAATGCAGGTGGCTTAGGCTGCAAAGAGAACCGGAGTGTTCGTTCCAAGGAGGAGCGGAATGGCGCACGTGCAAATTACCTGGGTCGGACGTACCACGGAACAAAAGCGAAAGATTGCCGAGCGCGTCACCGCTGTGCTGATCGAAGACGGGAAAGCGAAGCGTGAGAACATTCACGTGTCGTTTCACGACGTGCCAGCGACCAATTATGCGGAAGCAGGCGTGCTCGTAGTGAACCAAAAGCGCACACCGTGAAGGTTCCAAAGTCTGTCGAATTGCGCGGAGTTCTCTTGGTGTTCGCCCCGTGAGTTCATCTTGTCAAATGCAGAGTGGACAGGCTTATGTTCCGGAAGACGAGTGCCGGTCCGCAGTTACGAGCGCTGAACCCCAAAAAAGTTGACGCTTCTACGCCCGGGCGTCGCGGTGAATCATTTTCCAATCCACGAAATATCCAACGCCTACAGCCAGAGGAATGATGCCAAGCGCGGCGACCGTCCAAAAATCGCGATCGGCCTGGACTTGAGCGATCAAGCTGAACGTCAAGATGAAGCCAATCGCGCCGCTGACGAGCAGAATACCCGCGCGCCGGGAACGGGCCGCCTGATTCAATTCCGGCTCCATGGGGATATCCACACCGCGCGCAATCGCGGCAAGCCGCTCTTCGCTGCGCAGCTTGCGAACGCGGTAATACGTGTACAGAGCACCAAGGGGGACTCCCATCCCCAAAATCACCGCCACTAATCCAATCAATTCTCCGCCCATACTCTGCTCCTTCTTCCTTCTATGGATGCGCCTCTGAGACGCTGTATTGAGGGAACCGCCTGCACTAGAAGGTACGGAGGGCTAATAGGGAAAGTTCCCTGGATTCGCTGCTCTGCCTCGGATATCTACCAGTGAAGTTTCAGAGCGAATTGCACCTGGCGCGACGTTGTAGAAGTGCTGGTGATGGCGCCCGCGGTGCCGGATGGCTGATTGCCAGTGGCAGTGGGCGGCGTGAAGACGATGAGGTTGGGCGTATTGAAATTGGCGCGGTCCAAAAGGTTGAAGATTTCCGCGCGGAATTGCAGTCCAAAGCTTTCGCGAAACGTGACTTCCTTCAAGACGGAAAAATCCCAAGTGGCTGAGCCGGGACCAATGTAGGTGTCGCGGCCCACGTTTCCGTAGAAGCCGCTGGCGGATGGCGGTGCAATAAACGCGGCAGGATTGAACCACTGCCCGGGCTTGCCAAGAACCACGGGGCCGGTGAACGTGGGATCGAGGAAGGGACGCACGGGATTGCGCGTGTCTCCGTTGTTCGAAGGGTTGTAGCTAAGTTGCGGCGTGAAGGGGAAGCCCGACTGCACCGTGAGAATCCCGCCGAGCGACCAACCGCCCACGACGGCATTGCCCCACCTGCTGCGGCTGCTTGCGAATCTTGTTCCACGGCCGAAGGGCAGGGCGTAAAGCGCATCCACGACCGCAGCATGTTTCACGTGAAACGTCGCCAAGCCTTTGTCGGCGGCCAGGTCAAACGGATTGGAGACGAGGCCGGGAGCGTTGCCGGCAGTGGTCTGGTTCAGGGAGTCGCCGTCGTCCAGCGTTTTGGCAAAGGTGTAGTCGCCGCGAAGAAAAAGGCCGCTGCTGAAGCGCTTGCGCAATTCCGTTTGCAGGGCATGGTAGGAGCTGTCGCCGCGCGAAAACCAGGTCCACGTATTGGCAATGGCCGCGTTGGGGCGTGGCGACTGAGGTGGAATGTAGAAGGATCCCTCCGGGACAGGCGCTCCTGCCAGAGGTGAACCGATTCTAAAGCCAATCGCGGGATCGTTGGTTGGAGCGGTAGGATTCGCGGGATCGTAGTGAACGAGGGGCTGGCTCGAATCAAACGTCGGATAAACGGCGGGGCAGGGAAAGGCGGGACAAATCACAGGTGTGGGTTCGTTGGCGTCAACGCCTATGAGTTCGTGGTAGCCGTGGGAACCGACATAGCCAATCGTGAATGCGGTGTTGGGGGAGAGTTCACGCTCGATTCTAAGGGACCAGGAGACGAGCGTGGGAGTTTTCATGTCCGGCTGAACACCACCCGGCACGAGTTTCGCGCCGGCGGGCACCGGAGCGAACGGGTCGATGGGAAGACTCGAAACAGGAAGTGCCAGGCTGTAGACGGGATTGAAAGGGGCGTTTTGATCGGCACGGTAACCGAGCGCGTCCTGCAAATCGTTGTACATGCCGAATCCGGCACGGAGGACGGTTTGGGGTCCATGTGGACTCCAAGCAAGGGCGACTCGGGGCTGTGGGAGATACTTGGCGTTGTTTACGGTGAAAAGGGAATTCCCAAGGTTTGGCTGGGTGTTGATGATGCCGTTTGTGAAAGTGTAGTTGGCGGCGCGGCCGTGGGCTTCGTTCCAACCGGTTGAGAGTTCGTCGCGAAAACCGAGAGAGAGAGTCAGTTTCGGCCTGACGCGGAAAACGTCCTCGACATACCACGCGCCGAAAAGGGAGCGCCAGTTCATTTCCGTGGGAGCCGGATCGAAGAGAAAGGTCGAGATGTTGCCGCTTAAAAAACTCTGGAGGCTGGAGAAGGTGGCCTGGCCGAATTGGCTGAGGGCGATGGT
>QHYL01000191.1 GCA_003224105.1 Acidobacteriota bacterium
AAATGGCCAGCGCATCGCCGACAGCCATCGCCACGGTTGTGCTTGCTGTTGGCGCTAGATTCAGCGAACACGCTTCTTCTCTTACACTGACGTCCAGCACCACGTCGCTGGCTTGCGCGAGCGTGGAGCGCACGCAGCCCGTCAGCGTGACCAGCGGCATCTCCAGGCGCTTCAGCGCTTCCAAAAGCTGAATGATCTCCTGCGTCTCTCCGCCGTAAGAAACCGCGAGCATCGCGTCGCCGCGCGCGAGCATGCCCAGATCGCCGTGCAGCGCTTCGGCAGGATGCAGAAAAAACGATGGCGTGCCGGTGCTGGAGAGCGTCGCGGAGATTTTTCGCCCAATCAAGCCTGACTTGCCCATGCCGCTGACCACGACGCGCCCTTTGCAGGCGAACAAAACGTCCACAGCCTTTTCGAAGCTGGCATTGAGCCGCGCAAGCACGTCCTGAATCGCCTGCGCTTCAATTTTCAACACGCGCCGCGCCGTCTCCAGGCTCATGACGACGTGCTCCAGCGCCGGACCACGGTATTGAGTCCCTTTAATTTCAAAAGTAGCGGCTGAAGCTGCGAAAGCGGCAGCGCATTCGGTCCATCGGAGCGCGCCGCGGCGGGATTGTCATGCGTCTCCAAAAAAATTCCATCCACGCCCGCGGCCACCGCCGCCCGCGCCAGCGGCTCGATGAACTGCGGCTGCCCTCCGCTCGAGCGGCCTTGTCCTCCCGGAAGTTGCACTGAATGGGTCACATCAAAAACCACCGGGTACCCGGTCCGCTGCAGCACGGGAAACGACCGCATGTCCACGACGAGATTCTGGTAACCAAACGAAGTGCCGCGCTCGGTCAGGATGATTTTCTTGTTTCCCGTGCTTTCCACTTTTTCCGCCACGTTGTCCATGTCCCACGGCGAAAGAAACTGCCCCTTCTTGATATTGATGATCCGGCCGGTCTTGCCCGCGGCAATCAGTAAATCGGTTTGCCGCGCCAGAAATGCGGGAATTTGCAGAATATCGCAAACTTCCGCCGCCGGCTCCGCCTGCGATTCGTCGTGAATGTCGGTCAGGACCGGCACTTTCAATTCTCTTTTGATTTTTTCCAGGATGCGCAGCCCTTCCTTCATGCCTGGCCCGCGAAACGCCTTCAGCGACGAGCGGTTCGCTTTGTCGTAAGACGCCTTGAAAATATACGGCATGCCCGCGTCGGCGGCGATTTTGGCTACTTTTTCGGCCATGACTTGCGCGTGCAGTTCGCTTTCAATCACGCACGGCCCGGCGATTAGAAACAACGGATTCCCCGCGCCGAGGCGCACCTTGCCCAGTTCGATTTCGTGTGTGGTCCCCATTAGCCTGTGGTCCCCATCTCGGCTAACGAAGATAGCATAGAGGCATCCGTCGTTGCGCATCAGCGCGGATGTTTTCCGCCTCGTGTTTTCAAGAAGGGTACAACTGGCTTTTGGAGCGCTCGCAGAGACATCGGCTTAATTTTTTATGCCGTGGCGTTGGGCGCCGCACGCAACGCAGGCGCCGGCTGGCGTTCGGCCGCGGCGACGGTAGCCGCGCGAGAACGCTGCTTCTTATGTTCCAGCGCCGCCCCGATGAACGCCGCAAACAGCGGATGCGGCTCCAGCGGCTTGGACTTGAATTCCGGGTGGAACTGGCAGCCAAGGAACCACGGATGCTCGGGCGCCTCCACAATTTCCACATAATTTTCGTCCGGTGTCCGTCCCGTGATTTTCAATCCCGCAGCCACCAGCGTTTTCTCGAAGTCGCTGTTAAATTCGTAACGATGCCGGTGGCGTTCGCTGATTTCCAGCTTGCCGTACGCTTTGTTCGCGAACGAGCCCGGCTCCAGCTTGCACGGCCACGCGCCCAAGCGCATCGTGCCGCCCATTTCGTCCACGCCCAGCAATTCGCGCAATTTGTAAATCACGCGGTACGGCGTTTGCGGATCGAACTCCGTGCTGTCCGCCTGTTTCAATCCCGCGACGTCGCGCGCATATTCAATCGTCGCGCACTGCATTCCGAGGCAAATCCCGAAGAACGGCACTTTGTGCTCGCGCGCATACTGAATCGTGTAAACCATCCCCTGAATCCCGCGCTTGCCAAATCCGCCCGGCACGAGAATCCCGTCGTAGCTGTGCAGCCGCCGCGCCGCCGTTTCTGGCGAGTCCAGATCTTCCGCCTCGATCCAGTCCAGCGCTGTTTTATGGTTGTGTGCCAGCCCGCCGTGCAACAAAGCTTCGCGCAAACTCTTGTACGCATCTTCCAGCTGCACGTACTTCCCAACCACGGCGATTCGCGCTTCGCCAGCCGGATGATGCATGCGGTAAACCAAATCGATCCACGGCTTCATGTCCGATGGCCGCGCCTCCAGCTTCAGCAGCCGCAGAATCTGCGCGTCTAGCCCTTCCTTGCTCAGCTCCGCGGGCACCGCGTAAATCGTGTCCACGTCCTCCATGGAAATGACGCAAGACTCCGCAACGTTGCAAAACAGCGCAATCTTCTTCTTCAGCTCCGCCGGAATGTGGCGATCACTGCGGCAAAGCAAAATATCCGGTTGAATCCCAATGCCCAGCATCTCCTTCACGCTGTGCTGGGTCGGCTTGGTTTTCAGTTCGCCCGCCGCGGAGATGAACGGCACCAGCGTCACATGCACGAAGAGCGTGTTTTCCGGCCCCAGTTCCAGGCGCATTTGCCGGATCGCCTCTAAAAACGGCAGCGACTCGATATCGCCTACCGTGCCGCCAATTTCAACGATCACCACGTCCACGTTTTCCGAGACTTTGTGAATGCACGCCTTGATTTCGTCGGTAACGTGCGGAATCACCTGCACGGTTTTGCCCAGATAATCGCCGCGCCGCTCTTTGGTGAGAATCGTTTCGTAGATGCGGCCGGTCGTCCAGTTATTGTCGCGGGAGAGATTCGCGTGCGTGAAGCGCTCGTAGTGCCCCAAATCGAGGTCCGTCTCCGCGCCGTCTTCGGTTACAAAGACTTCGCCGTGCTGAAACGGGCTCATCGTGCCCGGATCCACGTTCAGATACGGATCGCATTTTTGAAGTGTGACTTTGAAACCGCGACTTTCGAGAAGACAACCAATCGAGGAGGCTGCTACGCCTTTTCCCAGTGAGGAAACAACACCGCCGGTTACAAAAATATATTTTGGCGCCATCCGTGTAGCCCGGGTTCCTGCCGGACTTGTCTGACCTCCACAGGATTGACGTACGAATAATTATCTTCGGAACCCCCAGTTCTGTCAAATAGCGCTCTTTTGCGCCCGAAAATCACATATTTTCTAATTTTCCGGACTCTAGCGGAGCAGTGGAGGAAAGCTGCTGCTTACGGCCGATAGGTGGTGACGCCGGCGCGTTGTGCAATGATCTTGCGGGCCTTCTCATACAGCGCGCGCGCTTGCGGAATCGCATCAATGCCCGCGCGCAGCTGGGAATCTGTTTCCAGCTGAACCTTGAACCCTTCTTGCTGGCCAAAGATGGAGGCAAACACTTCCTGCCGGATCTTGCGCTTCACCCAATCCAGGTTTTCCGCCATCTCCGGCTCTGTGTAGCGAATGTTCTTGCTTGCAAGGAATTTGCGGAATTCGCTCAGCACCGCATTGTTCGCTTCAAAATCCTTGGTAATCGTAGGCCGGGTTCCCAGATAGTGCCGCGTAAATCCGCCGACGCTGG
>QHYL01000192.1 GCA_003224105.1 Acidobacteriota bacterium
GTGAAGATGAATGTTAGGCCGGGGCTTACTGAGGTAACCGGGTTTGTCCCGTACCTGGACGTTATCATGTCCTTGCCGTTTCGGAAGGTCTGGTCAATTCGCAGCGACCACGCATATTGATCCCCCGCATTTGGGGCTGCCGCGTTTAGACTCCCGGACGGGTCTGTGGGCGCACCTAAAGCCGCAAAGAGCGCCTGTGAGGTCGGATCAGAGATGGCCGCCGCATCAGTGGGAGTCAGAACGCTTGCTGCACTGCTAGCGCCAGCGCCCCGATTCTTGATGCCTTCATAGTGTCCGAAGGCGAACAGATGGTTCTTAACAATTGGGCCGCCAGCCGTGAATCCCCACTGATTTTGAATAAATGGAGTGGCTTTTCCTGTGGTATCGAAGAAATCTCTAGCATTCAGCGCAGCGTTCTGATGGAACCAGTACGCAGTCCCATGGTAATCGTTCGTGCCGCCCTTGGTAATAAGTTGCACCTGGGCACCGCCGTTCCGTCCGAACTCCGCCGAGAAGTTATTGGTAATTAACTTAAATTCTTCTACGGCATCGAGGCTGAACGTGCCCATGCCGGAAGACCCCGTGGTCGAGATGTCCGTTGCCGTAATGTTGTCCACCGTGATGTTGTTCCCGCGGCCCCGTTGACCATTGGCGTTAAAGCTGCCCGAGCCAAGAAACGGGTTGTCCTTGCTGACCGGCGCAACCCCGGGTGCCAGAGTCGCATAGGCGACGGGATCCCGCCCCAAGTTGGGAAGTTCGAGTACAGTCTTGGAATCGAGTGACGTACTTATCTGGGAGCTCGCAACATCCAACAGAGTCGAAGCACTAGCTTCGACAGTGACGACTTCGCTGACTGACCCAACCTCCAAAGACAGGTTCAGGCGAGTTACTTCGCCGCTGCGTATGACGGCCTTGGTCTCGAGCACCCTGAAACCCTGTTTCTCAATTCTTATGTCATACGCTCCGACATCCAACTGTTGCGACGAAAATTCTCCAGCATCATTTGTTGTCAGGGTCCTCGCAAACAAAACCACGCTCTTCAGTGAGAGAGAAAGAAACACTTTCGAGCTTGTACGCGAAACGCTTTTCATAAAGTTTTTTTGCCCTCGTCAACTTTTTCGAGAATCGAGAAAATGGAAACACCCAAGGAAACCCGGTTCACGAGACACCAAGCAAGTAGCTTTCCAATCTGCAAGTTATGCAGCTTTAGGTGAAAGGGAGCTAACTTCTTTATTTCACGTAGTGGTACTAGAACTAGGTACTCAATTTTATACGCTCTTTATACCGTAAACTGTATCTTAATCCGATATCATGTAGGCGATTTATGCTGGACGGAACTAGGTCTTATAGTAGCGTTTTTTCCTTCTGGATCTGGTATTACAGGAGAACTAATGGAATTGCATTAGCAGGCCTTTCAGCCCTCTTGAAAACTCGCTCTCCCTAGAAGTCAGGCTTACCACCAGATAGCCCTCGGGCGGAAAATCGTAGAAGTGGCCCGGGTGGACGTAGACACCTTTTTCTTCCAGCAGCGCGAGCGCCAGGTCTTCGTCCGAGCGCGTTGCGGGGACGCGCAGAACCGCATACCAGCCACCTTCTACCTCGAGGCGGCTGCAAACTTTTTGCAGGGCGAGTTGACGATCGAGCTCCGCCAAATTTCGGCGGACGCGTTCCATCAATTGTTTTTGAAACGCGCGGCCTTGCGAGAGAAACGCGGGCAACGCCAGCTGCACTGGCGCGTTCATTGACAAGAAAGTGTCAGCAATCACCTCGAGCCGCGCCTTCGCTTCGTTCTTTGACTCTTGCGCACCGCTGACAGCCAGCCAGGCGGCTTTCATTTGCGGGAGGCCGCAAATCTTCGAGACGCCGCTCAGAGTGAACGTCAGAGCTTCGGAACTCCCCGCAAAACTCGATGGCCGTTCAGCGCTCAAGCAAAAATCCAGAAAAACTTCATCCACAATGATTGCTAACCCCCGCTCGGCACAAATAGCGTTCAACTTCTCCGCTTCTGCGCGTTTCGTGAAATGCCCCGTCGGATTATTGGGATGCACCACGACGACCGCTCTCGTGCGCGGCGTGATCGCTTGCTCCAACGCGTGAAAATCCATCTGCCAGCCATGGTCGTAGACGAGCGGATACCGCGCCGGCTTTATGTCCTGAATGTCCGCGAGAAAATCAAAGAGCGGATAGCTCGGCGCGGGAATCAGAATCTCGTCCCCGTGATTGCACAACAGCCGAAACGCGTACGAATAGGCTTCGCTCGTGCTCGTGGTCAGGAAAATGTCGTCAAGGTCGACATGAACGCTACGCTCCGCGTAGTATTCCGCCACGGCCTGCCGAGCTGAAACGAGCCCTCGCGGTTCGGGTGTGTACTTGAGCGCGGCGGGATTTCGTAATGCCTCTAGAATGGCGCGCTGATCATAATCAAGACCGCATTCCGTCGGATTCGAAACGGTCAAATCCAATAAAGGCTTCCCTGCCGCGCGATGCCGCGAGAGCGCCTGGCTCAGGCGGTTCGGCTCCAGATTCCAGTTTGTGCGTTCGGCAAACATGATCTTTCCAATCCCGCCCAGGCGCACACAACGACCGGCAGGCATTATATCCAGCGCGCCTGCAAAAGCCGCAGCGCCTTGCGCTCGCGTATACTGAAAAGCGCCTGGACAAACGCCATGAGCACGATCCCACACCCCAACCCCGCAGTGGAACCTATTCCGCAGTTCGACCTCTCCGCTCAATATGCGGCCATTGGCGCGGAGATTCGGGCGGCTATTGAGCGCGTGCTTTCTACGCAACAGTTCGTGCTCGGACCCGAAGGGGCGGCCCTCGAAGGAGAAGTCGCCGCGCTTTGCGGTGTTGCTCACGGCATTGGTGTCGCCTCGGGCACAGACGCGTTGATTCTGGCTTTGCGCGCGTGCGGCGTGCAGGCGGGCGATGAAGTGCTCCTGCCCGCGTCAACGTTTGTGGCCACCGGCAGCGCGGTAAGCGCGCTGGGCGCAGCGCCGGTTTTCGCCGACGTGCGTCCCGAAACCTACAACTTAGATCCCTCCGAATTGGAACGCCGCGTGACTCCGCGAACGCGAGCCATCATCGCTGTGCATCTCTACGGCCTGGCCGCCGACATGGATGCGATCCTGGCTTTAGCGAAGTCTCGCAAACTCCCGCTCATAGAAGACTGCGCGCAAGCCATCGGCGCGGTCTATAAAGGACGGCGCGTGGGTTCCTTCGGCGACGCGGCATGCCTCAGCTTCTACCCGACAAAAAATCTTGGAGCTTACGGCGACGCGGGAATGGTTGTTACGAACTCTCGGGAACTTGCCGCGCGCCTCCGCACGCTACGCAATCACGGCCAAACCGCGAAGTACCTGAGCAGCGAGCCGGGATGGAACAGCCGCCTGGATGAAATTCAAGCCGCCATTTTACGCGTCAAGCTCCGCCACCTTGCGGAGTGGCAGCGCGCCCGCCGTTCGAACGCCGCGGAATACACACACCTGCTGGAACAAGTTCCCGGTGTTATGCCGCCCCACGAACCCGGCGGCTGCGAACATGTCTACCATCAGTACACGATTCGATGCGAGCGCCGCGACGCCCTTCAACAACACCTGGCTGCCCGAAAAATTGGCAGCAGCGTGTATTACCCGTATCCGTTGCACTTACAACCCTTGTATGCGCACCTGGGCCACAAAGCCGGAGACTTCCCGCATGCAGAGCGTGCCGCGCAAGAAGTTCTCTCTTTGCCGATGTATCCCGAGTTGAGAAAGGATCAAATCGCGCGTGTGGTGGAAGCGATTGCAGAATTCGTGAAGTGTTAGCAGTTCGTGCGGTTGTTCGGAAAGGCTATTTTCCCAAATACAAAAGCGCGAACAGGAAAATCCACAATCCATCCATAAAATGCCAATAATAGGACGTGAGTTCCGCCGCCAGGGAAACGGAAATCTGCGACTTTTCAAAATCGCGCAGCAAAACAAACAGCAGAGCCGCGACGCCTCCCAGCAAATGCACGGCGTGAGCCCCCGTGAAGACGTAGAAAAAACTGCTCGCCTGATTGCTGGCAATGTACACGCCTTGCGCGGCAAGCTGGCGCCAGGCGACAAGCTGCCCGGCAACAAAAAGGAATCCCATCACGGTAGTCACCGACCACAACTTGCGAAAGCCGCGGTCGTCCCCCTGGGAAAATCGCACCCTCGCCCGCTCCAGCAAGAAACTGCTTCCAAGCAGAACAGCCGTATTGGCCCATAGGATCCGCGGCAAATGTACCGCCACCCACACGTGGCTGCCGTGATGCAGAACAAGAAAAGCGCTCGCCATCGCCATGAAAAACATGAGGATGGAAACCATCGCGATGGCGATCCCCGTCGAAAATCGCCGCGAAGAAACAGGCTGCCGGCGCCGCTGTCTGTCGAAATCGCCATCGTCCCCGTCATCGCCGCCATCTGGCGGCCTTCCCCCGCCCCCACCGCCGCCGCGGGAATCCTCGATAATGAGTTCGATTTCCGGAGGTGCAATTGTGCCCGGCATGACGATTTCCTTGCTCCGCTATCCTTTC
>QHYL01000193.1 GCA_003224105.1 Acidobacteriota bacterium
GAACGACTGCCGCGTCCGTGTGGAGCGCTAGGCGCGCAATGCCAGTGGTCGTGCTTGCGGCTTTTCCGAAGAAATCCACGAAGACCGCTTCCTGAGGCATCGTGTTTTGGTCAGCAAGGATGCCAATGGTTCCCGTCTCTTTCAAGACTTTTAGCGTAACCCGCGCTGATTCGTTCTTGAAGATCGGTCGGTTCCCCGATAGGCAGCGGTATGCGTTGACCAAAGCATCGATCCGGCGATTCTCAATCGGTCGCGCCATGTAATGCAGCGGATAGCCATAGAGCGCGTGCGCGAAGGAGGAAAGCTCCCACGCACCAATGTGCCCCGTCAGGTAGAGCACGCCTTTGCCACGCCGCTGGCCCTCCAGAAAGTTTTCATGGCCGTCGAGAACAACGATTCGGTCGATATTCTGCCTCGTGTGTCTCGGGAAGCACGCAAATTCCGCCGCCATCCAGCCGAGATTGCGAAGCATCCCGCGGATAACCGCTTTGCGCTGGGCTTCATTCCAATCGGGGAAAGCGATTCCCAGATTGATCTGTGCCGTTTTCCGCAATCGCGGGAGTAGCGCGTAGCAGAATCGCATCACCACCACGGCAGAACTCCTCGCTGCGGATCGCGGAAGTGTCCCCAGCCCCTTTACTATGAGCGTCACCGCCGCGTATTCGAGCCACTCCTTCATCGCGAACGCAAAATTGAATGAGCAGGTCATTACGCGACAGTATGCAAGAGGTCCGGCGCTGGAAGAAAGTATTTCAATGTTAGACTCAACCCTCCGTGACGAAATCAACCAAGTCCCCATTCGTGGGTTCCCGGACCACCACCAGAGGCGCCCTTATTGTCTGGGGCCTGCTCATTTGCGCCACACTCTACATCTGTTACTTCAGCCATCTAGGCGTACTCGGTTTTATTGGGCCCGATGAGCCACGCTATGCTTGGATTGCCCGCGGGATGATGGAGTCGCACGACTGGGTCACTCCGCGCTTATATGGAAAACCCTGGTTCGAGAAGCCGCCGCTTTTTTATTGGGGTGCGGGGCTTGCCTTCAAATGGTTTGGCGTAAGCGAGGCCACGGCGCGGCTGCCTAGCGCAATTTCCGCCCTCCTCGCCACGATTGCCTTAGCCTGGCTGGCTCTCCGACTCTATGGCCAAGAAACGGCCCGCTGGTCACTGCTCCTGCTGCCCACAACGGCAGGAATGATCGGCTTTTCGCACGCCGCAGCGACGGACATGCCTTTCGGCGGTATGTTCACCATTGCCATCGTCAGTGCCGCGGCTGTCCTTGGCCTGACGCGCAACAAGAATACGCCGATTCTTCCACGCACACCGTGGCTTGCGCTAATTCTGTTTGGATTCTTCCTGGGAGCCGCGGTCCTTGCCAAGGGCCCCGCGGCGATTATTCTCTGTGGCGGCGCGGTGTTCTTCTGGGCTTTCCTGACCAAACGGCGGAGGGACGCGCTTCGACTGCTTCATCCAGTAGCTATCGCCTCTTTTTGCGCTACTGCCCTTCCTTGGTACGTTCGCTGCAGCCGCCGCAATCCAGATTTCTTGCGTGTGTTTATTATCGAGCATAATTTCAAGCGCTTCCTGACTCCCGAATTTCAGCACACTCAGCCGTTTTGGTTTTACTTGCCAGTGGTGTTGATAGCCCTGCTTCCATGGACGGCGCTTTTTCTCTGGAGCAGCCTTCACGGAGTAGCGCGGCTCGTGCGTACGCATACCGCGCAAGAATCAAAATGGTTTCTAACTTGCTGGGCCGGATTCTGCCTGCTGTTTTTCTCCATTTCGCGTTCGAAACTTCCAGGCTACATCCTTCCAGCGCTGCCCGCCCTCGTACTGATTTTCGCCCATTCGCTCACGGCGATCGCGAAACTCCCGCGCTGGCTGCTTCGAGTGGCCTTATTGCTGTTTTCACTCCTCCTTTTTGTTCCGCTCGTATATATCCAACTTTTGGGGCCACATTTTTCTTACGGAAACGCGGCCATCGTAACGGGGGTGTGCGCCATCGTCGCTCTGATGGGAGCGGCAAACCTCCTGTTGGCCTCTTTTGGGAGACCTGCCAGGCAAAAAGGCCTTCTTCCCCTGCTCGCCGCGGGCTGCGTAGTGCCCATCCTTCTCGCCACCATGGTGGCTTATTTCATTGCGCCGTCGTTCCTTAAGCTCGACCCCTCCGGAAAAATCCTGGCGCAGCAAGTGCAAAAGGAGAAGATTCCGCTGGACGATTTGGCGGTCGGCTGGATGAGCCGTGGCCAGCATTTTGGCATGAATTTTTATTTGCACCAGGAAATCAAAGACTGGAACCTGGAAAACTCCGGCAAGCCCTACGTCCTAACGGATATTCGCGGCTGCAGGAACCTGGATCCCATTCCCTTCGCGTGCGAACCCATGCCCTTTGATGAGCAGGCCACGGGGGTGTTTCTCTACCACATCGTCATGCGCGGCTCAATGCAGGGGCTGAGGCCTGGCAACAGTGGGGGGCAAGCGCAAAAGAAAGAATGACACCACGCGGTTTTCATACTCGCGCTTCTCCTGGTCGCTCAAACTCACAAAATTGCCGTGAGCAATAATGGCTTGCTCGCGTGGTTCCGGGGCTTGCAAGTACATCTGCCGCGTAATCGCCGCCAGTTCCGGATCATCCAGCGCTTGAATGAACAGCGTGGCAACGCCGTTGAGCGCGAGCAACTTGCTGGAAAGCGGCGGATCGTGGCGGTGAACGTTGTTCAAATAGCCGAAGCTGAGCTGCGTGGAGCGAACCATAAGCGGAAACGTGCCCAATCCGTTGTGTTCCACTCCGATTTTTACCATTTGCTCGGGGTCGTCGTAGACGGAATCCAAAACCAGCGCGCGAATGCGCTTGTCGCCTTCCGCTTCGCGCAACGCCGCGTAAGCGCCCAAGTTATAACCCCAAAATCCAAACCGTGTGGGGTCCAGATCGTCGCGAGCAGCAAGTACATCGACGGCTTTGCGCAGTTCGTCAGCCTCACGATAGCCCAAGGTCGTAACTCCGGCGTTGGCCCCGTGAGCGGCAAAATCAAAAACGAAGACGTTGTACTGGTGGTCTTGCAGCGCGGAAACCAGCGTCAACAATTCACCGCGACTGGATTCGTAGCCATGGCACAAAACGATCGTCGGTGCGCGCCGCAAACCAGGGAAAAACCATCCTTCTCGCTTGCCCAGTTCCGGCACCTGGAAATCCACCACCTCCGGCCGCCCCGGGAAACTAGCCATGTTGATTTCGGGCGCGCTGCGTTGCGGCTTGACGATGCGGTAGACGAGAAACCCCGCGATAGCCAAGGTCGCCAGCACGGCAAAAAACACCAGCGCCAAAATTAAGGTCAGTAATTTTGTGTACCACCGCGATGGATACCGCAGCTCCGAAAGGATATGCATGCGTCGCTTATGCCGCTGGGTTCGCAGCGCCTCTTGCGTCAAAACTCTTTGTTAGTTTGTTCAACGGTTTCGTAAGGTCATCGTAGCACATCCTCATCAAGCGAACTTTTGAAAGCCGATAATCTTGTGTCCGATTTGTATCGCCTCACGGGCAGTCTATCCAGCCGGTCTTGCGCGAATCGGTTATCATAGAGCCAGCATGGCGGGAGCTCACCAAATCCGCGCATCCATGAACATCGTCGACCTGCGTCAGACCACAGTGCGTCAAATCGAGCCGCTCCTCGAGGAAGAAGCGCGCCACTGGCGTGACGAGTTGCATTGGGACTATCGCGGCGCGCTGGAGCTGATCAAGCGTTTCATGGAAGCGCGCGCGCTGGCCGGCTGCGTGGCGTTCGAGGGCGGGATGGCAGCGGGCTACTCCTTTTATGTTCTTGAAGAACAAAAAGGGTTGATTGGCGGCCTCTACGTCTCGTGTAAGTTTGCGCAGGAAGCTTTGGGACGCAGGCTACTCG
>QHYL01000194.1 GCA_003224105.1 Acidobacteriota bacterium
AAGATCACTAAAAGTTACTTCTTTGGCTGGATCAGATTGACGCATTTAGAAGAATCAAGTTCGTCTAATCAAAAATATGCAGGAGGAGAAGCTAAAGTTTCCACAGGCGCTCCCCTTGTGTTTTCAAAGCGAGTGGGCCTAAACTCTTTGCCTGCAAATGTTTTCGCAAGCCAGCTCTTACCTGGAGAGCCTCCTTGGCTGCGAAAGCGGGGTGTGAAGTCTGAGGGAGAGAAACATGAAAAAACTGTTGTGTGCCTGCTTCGTGTTGGCACTTGGGTTGTGTGTGGCCTCGACCGCGTGGGGGCAGGCCCAGATTACTTCGGGAACTGTGCAAGGCGACGTACTTGATGAAAAGGGCGGAAGCGTTGCGGGCGCGACCGTAGAAGCAAAGAATCTGGACACGAATTTCACACAAACCGAAACGACAAACGCGGATGGACATTTTGCGTTTTTGAGCCTCGCCCCCGGACGTTACACGCTTACCATCAGCAAGTCTGGTTTTGCTACCGTTTTGCAGCAAAACGTAAATCTGACGGTCGGGCAAACGATCAATATCCCAGTAACTATGAAAGTTTCTTCGGTTGCGCAGCAAATCGTCGTCACGGACGTACCGGTGGTCGAAGTGACGAAGACGGAATCGGCCTCGACGCTGGATGAGTTGACCGTGAGTTCAACGCCTGTGCTGGGTCGCAAGTTCGAAGATTTGCTCACGCTGACTCCCGGCGTCAGCATTACGCAGGGGCCGGACGGTGACGAAATCAACTTCAACGGGCAGCGGGGCATTTTCAATAACGTCAGCCTGGACGGTGGAGACTACAACAACGGGTTCTTTGGAGAACAGGAAGGCGGCCAGCGGGCAGCGATCGACATCACGCTCGATGCAGTAAAAGAGTTTCAGGTGGTGGCCAGTGGCGCTAATGCCGAATTCGGACGCACTGCGGGCGGCGTGGTCAATGTCGTCACCAAGTCAGGAACGAAAGATGTTCACGGTAGCGCTTTTGGGTACTTCCGGTCAGAGGGCCTATCCTCCAAAACTTCTGATGGCAAGCCGCTGAGGGATTTCCGCCGGAATCAATTCGGCGGCAGCATTGGCGGCCCCATCACCAGGGAGAAGCTGTTTTTCTTCGCCGCAGGTGAGGGGATCCGAGAAGACCTGACACGCACCAATTTGAGTGGGCCCCTTGGCACGGCTTGTCCCACCAGCATCGCTTTCGATGGGACTCCGGTTACAGACGCCGCCATCCTGGCTTCGCCGGATTGCCAGCGAGTCGCGCTCGTGAACTTTATGAAGTCCACCTTCAACGAGACCGATGGCGCTCCCGTTGACCATGCAATTCGGAATGGGGCGGTCTTTGGCAGGATTGACTACAACCTGAATGCCCAGAATCAGATCTTCGGATCGTACAACTATGACTACTCGAAGAACTCGAACCAAACGTTCGATGTTCCCGCTTATGGAACAACGGCCAATGGCATTGAAGGTCCTTCAAAGATCCAAGCGATCAATACCAACTGGTTCAGCACTATTTCAGGAACCAAACTCAACGAAGCGCATTTCACGTACGCGCGCGAAAACCGACCGCGCAACGCAACCGATCCCACCTCCGTACCGGACACGAATATAGGTTCCGTGAATAGCCCAACATCTTTTGCTTTCCGCTTCGGCCAGCCATTCTTTCTGGAGCCGGCCATTGATGAAGTTTTCTGGCGCACCGACATACGGGACAATTTCACAGTCATTCGCGGCAAGCACACTGTAAAAGCTGGCGGCGAGTGGCTGCACAGCAACAACACCCAGATCTTCCGGGGATTTTTTGAGGGCCTCTACTTTTTCGATAACGCCGTGGGTTTTATGCACTACGTGACGGACGGTCCGACTGTGCAGGAGTGCTCCAACGGGACCTACGTCGTGCCTCCAGCTACTTGCAGTGGAGGATCTACTTTCGACGGGGGACCACTCTTCCTCTTCCTTCAACACGGTCCGGCTACACAAGGAGAGACCTTTGATCAATCCGGTCACTCCTCCATTAACAACGAGGAATTCGCCCTGTTTGTGCAGGATACGTGGAAGCTGACGCGCAACTTCACTTTGAATTATGGGCTCCGCTGGGAAGCGCAGCATTTCCCATCTATGACTATTGCTCCGTCGCAGACCGCATACGCCATCAATCTGAGCGATCCGAGATTTCCTTCGGACGGAACACTTCACAACCAGAACAAAATGTTCCAGCCGAGAATCGGGTTCGCCTGGGACGTACGGGGAAATGGTAAGTCCGCACTTCGGGCGAGCTGGGGAATTTTCAATGCTCGGCAGAATATGTTGACCCAAGTGGGCGCCATCACCACGAATGGCGTGCAGCAGCAATCGTTTGCCGCCGGGTCTGCGTTCGGAACACCCCCGGCTTTTGGAAGCAACGCCTCCGCATTTAACAACGCCAACCTTCCTCCTGCCGGAACTCCCCCGAATCCGAATATCCCACTCGACGTAACCTTTTTCGATAAGTCCTACGCGAATCCGCGCATTTACACAACCAACGTAGGATACGAGCAGGAGGTCCACTCCGGCTGGGCAGGCTATATGGATTTCACTCTCTCGAAGGGCGTGCACTTGACACGATTTGTCATGCCGAATGTCTGCTGTTCCTCGGCGGACTTGATACCGACTACGGACGTCAATTTGGGTAACGGGCCGTCGTACATGGGGACTCCGCCGTGGTCCAATTTGGGGAGTTTGACGACGGACACGGCGAGTTCCGCAAAATCGCTTTACCGCGGAATGACCATCGGGGTACGGAAGCGCTATGCCAACCGCTTTCAGTTGGATGCTAACTACGTCTGGTCGGAGGATCTGGACGATGATTCCAACGAGAGGGATCCATTCAGCTTCCGGTATTATGACTTTTACGATCTGGGAAAGGAATACTCCTATTCGGACCGCGATGAAAAGCACAAATTCAACTTCGTTACACACGCAGACTTGCCTGGGAAATTTGGGGTAGATGTGCGAATGCAGGCGCACACGGCTCAGCCCTATAGTGCTAATCCCACTGTCGTCGGAGTTAACGGTAACGGTGTTGGCCCCGGGCCGCTCTGTAGCAATACAGAGGCTGGGCATCGGGTGCAAATTGGCCTTGGACCAGGCGGAACGAACGTGGATTGCGGACGGAACTTTCTCCGCAAGGACAATGGCTTCTTTGCTCTTACGTTTGCGGCGGAAAGGCCGATCCAGCTTGGTGAGCGTTACCAGATCATACCAAGGGTGGAAGTCTTCAACTTGTTCAACAACAAGAACAACATCAATACAATCAGTGGCAGCGGCACCCCCCTGTTTGACTTCGACGGGTTCATTCGCCAAGGCGTGGGGGACCCGCGTGAGGCACAGTTGTCAGTGCGCTTCAAGTTCTAGCGAGCCTAACCGTGAACCGTTTTTGAGGTTGCGGGGGCCGACACGTCGTGCCCCTCAATCTCAACATGGGTCCGGACATAACGCCTCAAGTGAAAGAGTCCCAACCTGCGAACGATTTGTCTCTAGATTTTGCCAACGATGTCGGCTTGGGCGCGTTCTGGAAACTTCCTTGCAAGAACCATAGCTCCAATGCTTGCGAGAGATGTGGTTATCCCCGAAAATAGAAGTTTTACAGAAGGGCTCTTTTCTTGATGGGGCGCTTGCCCTATT
>QHYL01000195.1 GCA_003224105.1 Acidobacteriota bacterium
GGTGATTTCGCTGGACTGAATGTGGGGCCGTGACAGAGGGGTCTGATGCGCCGGAGTTATAATCCGGTAAAACGTGTTAGCGTACGTTCCAAAGGTCCGAATGCTTCCGGCCCCGCCGCATGCTAACATCAAATCGTGAAAGTGGAAAAAGATAAACTCGGCGCTGTTCTTGGAAACTCATCAAGGGCCAAACCCGTGCCCCCCCATCTCAGTTAGGGCCACATGCGGGGGCGTTGGGATTTTTTCTGCTTGCTGATGACGACGGCGGGCGGGGCAAGGATGGGGCGGAGCTGCCCGGCGGCGAGCGCTTCCAGGGCGCGGAGGCGGGCTTCGAGTTCCGCAGAGGTTAAGCGGCGCAGGCGATAGATGCTGCGCAGAAAATCTTCGGCGGCGGTTTCTCCCTTCTGCGAGTTGCATTCGACGCAGCAGGAAACGAGATTGCGGTAGGAATTGCTCCCCCTGCGGGCAAGCGGGACGACGTGGTCGAGGACTCGCCCACGAGTGACAAAGCGCCGCAGACAATAAAAGCACAGGCCGCGCTCGCGCGCATGAATGGCCTCGCGCCGACTGCTCACCTGCAAGAAATCCATCTCCTCGAGGTCGGTCCTGCCGGGCCGCCGGGCGAGGCAGGAGGGCACAATGCCCTCCCGCGGCGCGGCGTGAATCTCGTCAGGCAAAAAGACTTCGGCCAGGTGGCCAGCCATGGTGCGGTCGACCAAGCGCAGCGCGCCTTTGGCAGCGAGACTGCGCACAGCGTGGCGAGTGGTCGCGTCCGAGAGGCGAACGCTACGGGCGAGCCAGGAAATCGAAAACCGGAGCTGGCGCTTGCCTGCGAGGCGGCTATGGCGCAGGAGGTGGGCGTACACCACGCGCTCGGGGAGCCTAAGGCCCAGGCGAGGCACGAGATCCTCTTCGAGTTGCTTCCAGAGGAGTTGCGCATCGGGTTTATGGTTTTTCATGGTTTGGGATCCAAGAAGAGCTGACGGTTCGCAGTTGACAGTTCACCGCAAAGGACAAAGAGGGAAGACTAGACACAGAGAACACAGAGGCCAAGGCACAGAGAGCTCAGAGAAATGAAAAACGCGGACAAGAGTTCACAGCTAAGAGAGAAAGAAAAGGGCTTGCCCATGCGGATGCAAGCCGGTGATAGGAAATGGACACGACAGATGGTGCCTGCGGTAAAAACAAAAACGCCCCGACCGGAGTCGGGGCGCAGTTTTCAACGAGGATAATTCTACGATATTAGTCCCTCACTTGTCAAGTAAAATCTTTATAAATAATAAGTGCTTTAAATACAGAGGGATAGCCAGACAGGGACAGGCCAAAGTCAGTGACTGGCGCGGAGGGAGGAGTGTTGAGAAATCCTGCGACTGGCGCCGGAAATCCCGCGCAAATACCGAGAGAGAAAGCACTTAGGATGGCGCCTTTACAGCTCCGCGCACCGATCTATTCATAGTACCAGACCCGTCTTAGCAGCAGACCCACTATCCCCTGATTTAGGTCCACGCTCAACGAGAATTTCGCTTGCTTTTGTATTTACTGTTCGGTATCGTCTCCTAACCGTACCGATAAAGCTGACTGGAGATTGGCTTTGCAGCTATTGCAGGCCAATCACGCGAAGGAGGTCCTAGCCATGGTGATGAAATCCGGCGAGCGCTGGCATTGCACGAATGCCGCATGCGGATGCTCGATTCCCGTGGAAACCTCTGCTGAAGCCGCAGGGAAAAACCCTCTTTGCGCCTGCGGATGCGCGATGAAGAAACAAAACGCGCCTCTCGTTTTCCAATACCTCGATTTTCTCCGCTTTCCCGAGCCCGCAGCCGCTCTCCGCGAAGCGCGGAAGGATTAGGCCATGCAACCGCCGATGCCATTGATCGTGCGCGCGGGGCTCAACCGCACCTTTGGCAGCCTTGCAGGCTTTGCGGCCCTGGGCTTGCTTTCCCTGGGCATCTATCTGCTCGCCGACGCTTTCGCGCATCCGGTTGACGCTGGACCCGCAGGCGTAATTGTGGCGGCCCTTGCCATCGCTGTTTCGATGCTGCTGTTTATTTTCATTTTCGATCCCCGAAGACTCCCAGACCTATTCCGGCGCAAGGAGCCTGCGCGCATCGCGCAGCAAAAAGTTAATGCCCCTGCTGGATTTTCGGTTGCCCCGCGCCGTGATCGTTTGCGCAGCGACTTGCCGTATCAGCGCACGTTCGTGGATCGTTCCTGCATCCGGCCCCGAACGCCTTCCGCAGTTCACGCGCGCGGAATCGCGGGGAAATAACTCTCTTCGAGAATCATCCGATGATGAATCTGGTGTCCCGCAGTGATAAAGCCCAGCGCGCGCACCGTCACCGGCTTCTGGCTGGCTACGCCGCGCCGCCCCCAGGCCGCGTCATCGAAAGAACGAAATAAAGAAATGCTGGCTCCACGCACCGCATCGAACTCCTCCGCAAGATCGGCCAGAGTCCGCTCGCTAAATCCTCCCTTCTTCACATAGTCATCCTGTTCGAAGCTCGAAAGCGGCGTTTCATCGCCTCTGGCAATTCTCAATGCACGGTACGTAAAAATGCGCTCGGTATCCGTCACATGCCCCAATATCTCTTTGACCGTCCATTTGCCGGGAGCATAACGAAAATTTCCGTCACGTTCGCTTCGCCCGGCCAACAATCGCGACATCTGCACGCGCTCGGATGCAAGGATCCCCGGCACGTCGGTGCCCGGTACCTTTGCAATGTACTTTCCATAATATTCTGCGAATTCTCCGGCTTCCGGTCTTTTCATGGGAATCCCTCTCTTCAAATTGGGTAATTATAGCGTTGCGCGCAGTCCCGACGCACCGAATTCACACCGGGAATCCCACCGAAACTTCCAAATTGGCGCGCCGTGCTTGCCGCGAAGGATTCCCTCTTGCTCCGCGCGCCGCAATTTTGAGTTTTCTGCGGCTTGTTGCAAGATAGCCCCATCAACTATGACGACAACTATTGCGACAACGAATCGCAAGCATATGCGCGTCGCCTTTCAAGGAGAGCCGGGCGCTTTCAGCGAAGCCGCCGCGATTCAGCTTGTGGGCGAGTCCATAACCACCGTACCCCGCGCCACGTTTGAGGGAATGTTCCGGTCCATTGCGGAAGGCGCGGCTGACGCCATTCTGGCTCCCGTGGAAAACTCACTCGCAGGGTCGGTTTTGCGCGTGTTCGACCTGCTCCTGGAAAGCCGGCTCGCCATCGTTGCGGAAACAATTCTGCCCATCGAGATGCAGCTCATCGCGCTGCCCGGAGCTTCGCTCGATGATATCCGGTCGGTGGCCTCGCATCCAATGGCGCTGGCGCAGTGCGAGCGCTTTTTTGCGGCCCATTCCAAATGGAAGCGTGTGCCCGCCGAGGACACCGCCGGGAGCGTCCGCGAAGCTATTTCCGCCGGAGACAAGTCTCGCGCCGCCATTGCCGCGCGCCGCGCCGCTGAGCATTATCATGGCGTGATTCTCGCCGAACGCATTCAGGACAATGCCGAGAACTTCACGCGTTTTGTTCTTCTCGTGCCGGAAAAAGAAGCGGCTTCGTGGCTCACCCGCGAAGCCCGCAAAACTTCCCTTGCCATGCGACTCGCTCATCGTCCCGGTGCGCTGCTCGCTTCTCTCGAACCCTTTGCCAAACACGGCGTGAACCTGCTCAAGATCGAAAGCCGCCCGATTC
>QHYL01000196.1 GCA_003224105.1 Acidobacteriota bacterium
GCCAAAATTGTCCTGTGGCGCAGGTGACCCCACGCTCCATTCGAGCGTTGTGGCGCGCCACGGGTTGTCCTCTTTGACGCGCTCCCCGCGCAAAAGACTCCACAGAAAATTGATTAAGAAAATCCCCTGAGCAAAAACGGTGATGACGATTCCGGCGGTGATGAACGACCGCGCAGGACCAATCCATGCGGCAATGGAGGAAAGATCAACGCCTGCATTTTTGGCCGACTGCGAGATCAGGCCCAGCCAGTGCATCGGCATGAAGACGCAGTAGACTCCCGCAAAAGTCAGCCAGAAGTGCGTCTACCCCAACGACTCGTTGAGGCGCTTTCCAAATAACTTCGGGAACCAAAAAAACAAGGCCGCGAGAACCGCGAACGTGGCCGCGACACCCATCACCAGATGAAAATGACCGGCTACGAAGTCCTCGCCGCCGGTTTGGGAGGTAAGCCCGCGGCGCGTCAGGAATACCCCTGAAAGCCCGCCAGACAGAAAAAGCGAAACGAACCCGAGAGCAAACAGCAACGATGTATTGAGGTGAATCCTGGCTTTCCAAAGTGTGGCAAACCAACTAACCACAAGAATTGCCGAGGGCAATCCAAGCGAGGCCGCAAGAACAGAAAACACCAGCGGAGAAAACGGATTCAACCCGCTGGAGAACATGTGCTGGCCCCACACGCAAAACCCAACCAACGCCACCGCGCAAAGAGCCAGAACCACAAGCCTTTCCCTCCACACTGGCTTCCGCGAAAACGTCGCGATGAGATGCGAAACGAAGCCGAAGCACGGAAGCATCGCGATATAAACTTCAGCTTGCGCAAAAAACCAGAAGAGCCTTTGCCAGAGGGCCGGCAAAGGATCCGCCGCAGCGTTTGTCGTCTGGGAGGCAAGAAAAGTTGCCGCGGAAAAGAAACGCGTGCTGAAGATGCGATCGGAAAGCAGTCCCACACAAGAAGCAAGCAGAATGCTGAAAATGAGCATGCCGAGGATGGCGTTGACCAGCCAGGCCCACACCGTTAAAGGCATTCGCGGAAGCGTCATTCCCTTCGCGCGCAAATCAATCGCCGTCACGGAGAAAATAATCGCGCTGCAAAGAGCCGCCGCAAGAAAAAGGCCTACACTAACAATCCAAATCGTCATTCCCTTTTGCTGCGCAGCAAAAAACGCAGCGGTTATGCCGAAAAGTGAAACAACGCTGACCCAAAACGAGCAAAGATTTAGAACAGGAAACGCCATTTCACGAGCGCCGATTTGCAACGGAAGAAGATAATTGCCGAATCCCAACTGCGGCGCTGCGGTCAGGACAAAGAAAACCATGAGCGACCCATGGAGCAGCGGCAGCGTCGTGTAGCGTTCCGGCGCGTTCCCCAGAGCCGCTAGGAACGGGATGTGCGCGCCTGGCCAAACCACATGGATGCGCATCACGAGTGACATGGCCATCCCCAGAAAAACGCTAACCAACGCAAGCCACAGATACCCTAAGCCGATGACCTTGTGATCGGTGCTGAAGAGGAAGCGCGAAACGAACCTGCCTCGCGATGTCTCTGGCTGATTTGCGTCGCCGTCGTGAGTGACCATGCGTATCTTGAAAGACTGCAAACCCGTGCTTCTGAAACAATGTGCCGCTACCGGGCAGACAAATAGAATACATCGGCCGGCAAAAGACAAGGGCCGTTTACTCAGAGAAGGCGTGCGGCCACTGGCGGCCTTGCCGCATTGGCCCTTCCTAAGAAATCGCTGCGCCCGGCGCAAACCTCGCGAATTCGTGGTAAAACACAAGCATAGCGGAGCGTGCTTCATGCTGATTGCTACTGTCCGGTTCATCCCCTTTTTTCATTTCCACCCCATCTTCTGGCTCGTGTCGCTTTTCCTGTACTTTTTGCCGGCGTTTCTGGCACGGAACAAGCCCGACTTCATCTCCATCCTACTGTTGAACATTCTGGCGGGGTGGACCCTCATCGGCTGGATTATTGCCTTGATTTGGGCGCTTACCTCCAAGCCGCAAGCGCAAGTCCCCGCACAACCTCCCGCCAACCCGCAGTCCGCCACCGGAGGCTATTTCTGCACGGCTTGCGGACAACCCTGCCCGGCCGGCGCGCGTTTTTGCAGCGCGTGCGGGGCCGCCCAGCCAGCCACGCAGCGCTGAATGCGCCTTTTTCGGTGAAGTCCGCAGTTGGCCTGGCAGACCGAACTCCCTGCGCAAGTACCTGAAGCGTTGTCGGCGACACAGCTATTATATCAAGCCAGTTACTAAGCCCACTTTGCGCCCATTCCACCGTTTTACCCCAGGCCACCAAATCAAAGGATCCCTCGTCTAATCAGGCAACTAGCACAGCCAGGCTAGTTATGGGAGGTATATCTTAGAAGTAAAGAAGTCAAGCAACACGGGTGAACTCTCTTCAGGAAACCAGTCACCAGACGAATCCCCTCTATTCCCCGTCCCCCAGTTGCAGTGTGCCAGCGATTCGCCGGAAAGACCCTCGGGAGGCCGCAAATGCCAGGCGGATAAGAACATGCACAGCTACAGCACAGACTCCGACGAGAGGAGAATTGTCCCTCTCATCCTGGCGGCAATCGCCATCGTGCTCGCCTGGGGCTCGTCCACGTTTCTCGGGGTGGTGCACGTGTCCGTCCCGTGGTGGATGGAGGCTCCCTCCACTCTCGGTCTATACGGTTCTCTTTACACGCTTTTTGACAAATACCTCTGGCGGACGAGCTGGATACGCAAATTGGGCCTTTCCAAGATTCCGAATGTCAGCGGCCGTTGGAGCGGCTTCCTGGTCACTTCCTTTGACAGCTTCGACAAGCAGCATGACGTGATGCTTGAGATTTTTCAGAGCTGGACGCAGATTTCCATCTTTCTAACGACTCCCAGCTCCATTTCCAAGAGTTGCGTCGCGGTCATTCAAGTTTCCGACGTGAGCGGGGCTGGGCTCGTTTATCAATATCAGTGCCAGCCGCTCGCCAATGCGCGAAAGTCCATGCACATGCATTTTGGCACCGGCATGCTCAGAATGTGCAAGGACGACGATCGTCATTTGATCGGTGAATATTACGCCGGGCGCGACCGTGGGACCTACGGACAGATTTGCTTTTGGAAGGTAACGCCGGAAGGAAGATTGGAAACTCCTAAAGATTAGGAGAACTGTTCAGGATCCGCGAAATTGATTGTCGCCGGGCAGGTTTCGACCGTAGCCATCACGGGCTATTGGTTCGCGAGACGAGGGATGAGGAAGTGGAAGAAGGCGTCCGCGTTTGACTTGAGGCATACCTGGGAGTTCGGCGGATTCGGCGCATTAGAAGGCCCGGGATCCGGGCGAGTAAATCCCTTTTCATCCACACGAATGTGCATGGGCTGAACTGGACACAGAGTTGGGGCAACGA
>QHYL01000197.1 GCA_003224105.1 Acidobacteriota bacterium
AAAGTATTACTTTAAGTGTGGCTGTAACCTCTTGTAAAGAAACAGGTTGGAAGTATTCGTCTCGAATATTCTTCTCCTAATGGCCTGCTAAGGACGGTAGACTGTCAGTTGTCCACTTGTCTCATGACGACGCTTCCCAATCCGCTTCCTTCCGCTTTTGACCCGCATCATCCGCCCGCCAACGCCATCATTGATAAGTGCGTGCACTGCGGTTTTTGCCTGCCCGTGTGCCCTACCTACGTTCTGTGGGGGCAGGAAATGGACTCGCCGCGCGGCCGCATCTATTTGATGAAGCTCGCCGCGGAAGGCGCCGCACAAATCACTCCCAAGTGGGTCAGCCACTTCGACACCTGCCTCGGCTGCATGGCTTGCATGACCGCATGCCCCTCCGGCGTGGATTATGGGAAACTCATCGAAGCCACACGCGCCCAAATCGAGCGCAATTTCCCGCGTTCTTCCGCGGAAAAGCGTCATCGTCATTTTTTGTTTGAGACGTTTACCCGGCCGGATCGTCTCCGCCGATTGCGCGCGCCTCTCCTCGCCTATCAAAAGTCAGGATTGCAAGCCCTCGTTCGCGGCTTGAGGCTGCTCAGACTGCTTCCAAAGAAATGGCATGCCATGGAAGCGCTGCTTCCTGAACTCGCTCCCCAGGAAACCGTCCCGGAAGTCACTCCGGCGGTCGGCCCAAAGCGCCGCCGCGTCGGGCTGCTTCTTGGCTGCGTGCAACGCGAATTTTTTTCGCAGGTGAATGCCGCAACGGCCCGCGTTCTCTCCGCCGAAGGCTGTGAAGTCGTCGCTCCCCAAGCGCAAACTTGCTGTGGCGCCTTGCTCGTTCATGCTGGAGAGGAAGCCGCCGCCATCGATCTCGCAAAGAAGACCATCGATGTGTTCGAGCACGCCAACGTGGAGGCCATCGTGACCAACGCGGCCGGATGCGGCTCCAACGTGAAGGAATACGCTCACCTGCTCCGCGACGTTCCGGAATACGCCGAGCGTGCCCGAAACTTTTCGGCAAAGTGCAAGGACATCAGCGAAATCCTCGCGGAACTCGAGCCGCGTGCTCCGCGCCATCCGCTAAAACTGCGCGTGGCGTTTCACGACTCCTGCCATCTGCAGCATGCGCAAGGCGTGCGCGAGCAACCGCGCGCGTTGCTCGCGAGCATTCCCGGGCTCGAGCTCGTCGAGATCCCTGAATCCGCCATCTGCTGCGGCTCTGCGGGGATCTACAACTTGGTTCAGCCCGGCGCCGCCGAGTCCCTTGGGGATCGCAAAGCCGAGCTCATTGCGCATCTCGGAGCCGGCGTCGTCGCCACTGGCAATCCCGGCTGCGTTCTGCAGCTTCAGTCTTCTCTCTCGCGCCAGCGTCAAAAGACCCCCGTAGTCCACACGATTCAAATCCTGGATGCCTCTCTGCGCGGCCAGTCTCCAGATTTCTTGGGAGGCTAAAAGCGATGTGGGCGGGAGAGCTTCATTCAAAAGCCGTCAATCCGCATCGCCCAAAAAAGTGTCCGATGAAGAAATACGCGCGGGCAAATTCGCGCAGCTTTGCTATGTGGAAAATCTTGGACTCTATTTGCGTCATGATTCTCCAGCCGAAAGGCGCTACGCGGGCAGGCTTTCTCCTCGGGTTTCTGCGCCAAAAGGAACGAGCAGCAAGCCAATCGCGAACGCCATCGAAGTCAGCGCGACAGGGATTCCCAGCGAGCCGTAACGCTGGACTCCCGCGCCAACAAGAAACGTGATTCCCGCGCCCGCAAAACGCGCGAAAGAAGTGGAGAACGCAAATGCGCTCGCGCGACACTCCGTAGGATACTGCTCCGGCAGCCACAGCGTGTACACCGCAAAATTCGCTCCGCCAAATCCCAAAAAGAAAAGGCAGGCGAAAAACCATGGCAAGGCCGCCGCGCCCAGGTAAAAAACCTTTCCAAAAGTGACCGCAATGAACCCGAGCATCAGCGAAAAGTAAAATGCCAACGCGCCGCGCCGTCCGAATTTGTCCGCAAGCCAGGGCATCGCCAGGCAGCCCAGAATCGTGGCGAACGAAACCAGCATTGCCGCGCGCGAAGCAAGCTGCGCAGCTTGGGGGCCCATTCCTCCGGCTGTTTCCGCAAGCGCCGTCACAGCCGCGGGGACATAGACGGTTCCCGCCCACAATCCGCAAATCGACACCAGCATGTATAACGAATTTAGAATCGTTCTGCGCCGCAGCGCCTTCGCAAAGAGCGCGGCAAACGGCTGCCAAACGTGCCAGGAACTGAGTACGCCGGCTTTCTTCTTCCACCGTGCTGGCTCCGTCACGCCGTGGCGTACCCACGCCAGCAAAAGAGCGGGCAATCCGCCCACCGCAAACATCACGCGCCAGGCGTACGTGCCGAAGTAGGTGCCGATCCCGTAGTTGAGAATCGCGGCCCAAAAAGTGCCCACGTAATATCCAGTGTGCATGTAACCCGCGCCGGCGCGCCGCCGCTCTTCCGGCCATTCTTCAGCCACAAACGTTCCGCCCATGGCCCACTCGCCGCCGATGCCGATCCCTGCAAGCAGGCGCAGAATGGCAAGCTGCCAAACGTTGGTGACCGCCGCGCTGAGGAAAGTGAAAACGGAATACCAAACGATGGTCAGCATGAGCGTTCGCACGCGCCCGAACTTGTCTCCCACCGGCCCCCACAAAAACGCCAGTCCCCAGCCGAACAGAAAAAGTGCGAACAGCAATCCGCCATAGAAGCCGATGTTGCCTTTCGTTGCGGCAATTCCGGAGCGCGGCAAGAGGTCGCGCAGCGAAGGAACCAGCACCAGCGCGTAAATGAACGAATCCATGCCATCGAGCGCCCAGCCTCCCCACGAAGCCCAGAACCCGCGAATCTGATTGCGCGTCAGCGGAATCACCGAAGGTGGCCTTGTGCCCGAGTGAGGCTCGACAACATTCATGACTGCGGGAATATATCATGCGGGACTGAATCTCATCGGTAGCCGCGCCAGAAGAAGACTATCGTCATGGCGAAGCCAACCAAAATGACAAATGCCTTGACCCAGGACTGCGGCAGCTTTTGCGCGTAGTGCGCCGTGGAATAGCCGCCAAGAACCGAGCCGCAGGTCATCACAATGGCCTGCGGCCAGACAATCGCCTTTGTCACGACAAACGTGACTGTGGCAATGCCATTGATCACGCCGCCAAGCCGTACCTTCAGCTTGTTCATCGCGTGAATGTCGGTCATGCCCAGCGCAGCCAGCATCGCCAGGTTCATGATGCCGATTCCGCCGCCGAAATAGCCGCCGTATACTGCAACAAGCAGTTCGAAAGTGGATGCGCCTGCCACGGCCGCGTTACTGGCGTCGTGCGAAATTCCCGCGGAAATGCGTCCAGTCAAATGCTTGCCAAACGCGAAGAGCAGCGTGGCCCCCAGCAGCAGCCAGGGAATCACGCGACGAAAGGTCTTTGCCGGCGTGTGAATTAAGAGAATCGCGCCAGCAAGACCGCCAACGAGACTGGTGATAACCACAGGAATCAGAATGCGAAGGGGGATGTTCAGCTTTTGCGGATAAGCATTGCCGCTTGCCGTAGTTCCAACCCACAAAGCGAGTGTGTTGGTCGCATTAGCAGGAATCGCCGGTACGCCGGTGAACAAAAGCGCGGGAAACGCGACAAAGCTTCCGCCCCCGGCCACGGCATTGATGCCGCCTCCGAGGGCCCCGGCAAAGAAAAGAAAAATGGCAGTTTGCAGGTTCAAGCAGAAGTTGTATCACGATTCGCGAATCGCCCTCTAGTCAGGAAAAACGCTGAGCGGCCCAACCCGTTTCACGATTGCTCGCGCGCCTTCGCCACAAACCTCTCAGCGGTAATTTGACGGGTGTGCCCGCGCG
>QHYL01000149.1 GCA_003224105.1 Acidobacteriota bacterium
TGGACAATATCCTTTTACTCGGACAGGCTCCAAAGAACGCGCCGTCTCACCCAGTGCAACACATCATACCAAACCCTGCTCCCATGGGCCCGCCCACAACGCGCTTTTCCTTTGAATCCACTTCAGAAGGAACATTTTCCCTCCCGGTTTTGTTTCATTGAGGGGGATGGGGAACGGTCCGGCGAGTTCCTCGCCACTCGTACTCACCACTCCCATTGTCCCGAAAAATGTGCGCCCATCTCACTGTAAACAAACGGCTTCCGCCCCTGCCTCATTAGCCGCCTTAAACCTCAAAATTCCCTCCTCTAAACCCTTTCCCCTCAGTCACTTGTTCGGGTATTGACACAATCGTAATTCCGTGCTATGATCTTTAATGACTTTTCGCCACCAGCCCCGCTGGCCGCCGAGGCCCTTTGCTCTCCGCCCCTTACCCTCCTATCCGCGAAATCCGTCCCATCCGCCGCTTCCAAGCGCTCTGGCGTGCATACACCCGTCCAATTTTCAACAACTGAACTATCCGACGAGGATAGTTCATCCCGAGCGTAGCGAGGGATCTCTCTATTTTCAACAACTTACACGTTGCCTCAAGTTTGCAACGCTTTCTGAACTCCTTTGTTTTCAATCACTTCCAACCATCAAATTTAGCAAGTCCCGTGTTTTGATAACGATACGAATTGCCGGGGGGTGGGGGGTATCCCCTGGAGCGGTGGGAGTGAAAGTAATACTTGAGCTGCGCCAGGCCGAAAGGCGCGGGCCATCCGAGGTTGTGTATTTGCGTGAAGGGTATCCCGGGCCATCTTCTTTTGCGAAAAAGTCTACTCCGGCTCGCCGTTGTCTTCCGGCTGCACGTCGAGCCTTCCCTTGGTCTTCTTGGCCATCAAGTACGACCGAATGAACGGGTCCAAATCGCCATCGAGCACGCGGTTCACGTCGCCAACCTCAAATCTTGTCCGCAAGTCCTTGATCATCTGGTACGGCTGCATCACATACGACCGGATCTGGCTGCCGAACGAAATGTCCTTCTTGGTTTCGTCCAGCTTGTCGGTTTCCGCCTGCCGCTTTTGCACTTCCATCTCATACAACCGTGACCGCAGCGTCTTCATCGCCAGCTCGCGGTTCTTGTGCTGGCTCCGTTCCGCCTGGCAGCCCACCACGATCCCGCTCGGAAGGTGCGTGATGCGCACCGCCGTCTCCACTTTGTTGACGTTCTGCCCGCCCTTGCCGCCGGACCGGAACGTATCCGTCTTCAAATCCTCCGGACGGATGTTGATCTCGATCTTGTCGTCCACTTCCGGAATCACGAACACCGAGGCAAACGACGTATGCCGCCGCGCCGCCTGGTCAAAAGGAGAAATCCGCACCAGCCGGTGCACGCCGGTCTCTCCGGCCAAAAGCCCATACGCGTTTTCGCCGCTGAACTGTACCGTGGCGTTCTTGATGCCTGCCTCTTCCCCCGGCGTTTCGTCCAGCACCGACGCGCTCATTCCCTTGCGCTCCGCCCAGCGCAAATACATCCGCAGCAGGATCGAAGCCCAGTCTTGCGATTCTGTCCCCCCCGCCCCGGGCTTGATGGTCATGATGGCGTTGAGATGATCGCTTTCGCCCGAAAGCAGCGTTTTCGTTTCCAGGTCGGAAACGTAAATGTCCGCGGCCCCCAGCTCCCGGTCCAGCTCTTTCAGCAGGTCTTCTCTTTGCTGGGGATTGGTTTCTTCCTGCGCAAGATGGATATAAGTCTCAAGGTCGCCGCCCATCGCAGCGAGTTTCTCGTCTGCACCAATTTGCTCTTCCGCGCGCTTGCGCTCGCGGAGCACGCCTTGTGCGGATTCCTGATTGTTCCAGAAATTGGGTTCGGAGCTGCGGGCTTCGAGCCCTTTCAGCCGTTCACGGTTGCTCGGCGCGTCAAAGATAACTCCGCACGAGCGCGACCCGCTGCTTCCATGCTTCATAGCGATGTTGCAAATCTTCGAGGATCATTCTTATGTCTCGTTGTATGTGTTGCGAATCCCGCGCTTGTCATCCCGAACCCGCGAAGCGGTGCAAGGGATCTGCTTTTCGCGGAAATTCAAAATTCGGGTTACTTCCCTGGCTTCCAGGAGATCACCAACAGAATAGCCGAAACAATCACGCAAAGCCACGCGAACCAGTCTCCGAACCGGGTGTAAAGCGTTTCGTCGGTCCGGAAATCATACGGCAAGTCCTCCGCCGCTCGCACATCCGGCGGCAGCGGTTCCACCATGCGCCCGTAGGGATCCACCGACGCGGTGAATCCGTTGTTTGTCGCGCGCACAATCCAGCGGCGGTTCTCCACGGCCCGCACGCGGACCATGTGCAAATGCTGCTCAGCTGCCGCGGAACGCCCGAACCAGCCGTCATTGGAAATATTCAACAACAGCTGCGCGCCATTCGCGGCGAAGCGCCGCACTTCGCCGGGATAAATCGCCTCGTAACAGATGAACACCCCAAGCGTGTGGCCATCAGGCAACCCGCCGACAGCGTATTTGTTGCCCTTGTGAAACCCGCCTACCTCATCGGAAAGATGCGCCACCACCCGGTGAATCAGCGGAAAAGGTTCGTATTCGCCGAACGGCACCAAGTGAACCTTGTCGTAGGTAAAAACGCGCTGCCCTTGTGCATCCACCAGAATTGCGCTGTTGTAGGCCGCCTGCTGCCCCGGTGGAACGCGATCCGAAGGATCCACCGGCGGCTTCCATTCGATCACTCCCGCAAGAAACGGATGGCCGAAGCGAGCCGCCAGATTCGACGCCAGTTTTGCAAATTGTGGATCCTCAAACGAGAACGGCGCCGGCGCCTCCGGCCAGACCAGCAAATCTGGTTTTTCGGCGTTTGGCGCAAGACTCAGCTTGGCAATCTCGTCGAGCTGCGCTGCGTTTTTCACAAACCAATCCTGCGGATATTCCGCGACCTCTGGGAAATTGAGCTGCACCGCGCGCGCAAAATGCCGGGCCTTCGCATCCGGCACCAGGTGCGGCCCGGTCAACATCGCAATCACAAGAATTGCGGAGGCCCCTCCTCCGATTACGATTCGCTGCTTCACCGCCATTTTTTTCGACGCCACGACCCAAGCGAGCAGCGCATTGAATCCTGCAGCGAGGAACGACAAACCGTAGATTCCCGTGAGCGTCGTGATTTGCAGCAAACCGAGGTTGCCGGACGCGGGATAGCCCAGCAAGTTCCACGGAAAACTGATTTCCGGCAAATGCGCGCGGACAAACTCGAATGTGACCCATGCGAACGGCGCCGCGATGCAAGCGAGCTCGATGCTTCGCCGCGAAATACGGTGCACCGTCAGCGTGAAGCTTCCGACGAGCACGCCCCACGCCGCTGCAATCAGGAGCAGCACGCCCCAGCCGCCCGCAATGGGCAGGCCGCCGTGAACGCTCAGCACCGTCGCAATCCACGGCACGGAAGTCAGCACAAACAGGAGCGCATGCAAAAATCCGCAAGCGAACGCGACGCGGCCACGCGCTCCAAACACCGCCAGCAGCAGCACGCCGACGCAAATCCAGGAATAGATGCTGAGATAAAGTCCGGTAAATGAGAGGGAAAGCGCGGCGCCGGAAATCGCGCCAATCAACAACCGCAAGTGATCAGGTAGTTTCGCCCCGGAATCCGGAGCCACCAGCAGTAGCCCGTTGTCCGAAGGCATCAACGCTTCACGAAGGCTTTGAAGCCGGCATCTTCAAGGCCCTTGCGCGCAAGGTCGGCAGCCTTCATGTCCGCGTAGGGCCCCACCTGCACGCGATAGTATTTGTCGCCGTGCGGAGAAAGCACGTACGCAGGAAATTTCTTTTTCTGCAAAACTTTTGCCAGGTCCAGCGCATCCACTTCTTTGTTCATTGCGGCAACTTGCAAAGAGTATCCGCTGCCCGGTATGGTCACGCTGTTGGAAGCTTTCGGAGCATTGCTGCCCGCGCTGTGCGAGGCGGGAGAGGATTTCACCAGCACCGGCGCGCTCTGCTGGAGTTGCGGCGAAGAACCGGAAGGCGCGGGCTTCAGCCGGTCCTCCGTTTTTGCTTTTTCGCCTGCGTGATAAAACTCCCACTCCGGATTTGCCGGCACCCCTGTTTCTGTAGGAGGCTCCGCGGGTACCGCTTTGTTTGCGCGCTTGGAAACGGCTTCCGGCTTGGAGGAATTTCGCAACTCGGGCTTTCCGGGCAAAGCATCGGCGCTGGCTTCCGACTGGTGCAGTCCCATGACGTAGCCCAGCGTGAAAAACAACCCCGAAAGCAGAATCACCGCCAGGAACAAGCCAATGACGTGACGGCCTTCGAGTACGCGCTCACCGGCGCCCCGATGTCCTCCATAACTCATTTCCTACTTTTGCGATCCTCCTAATGCCCGGGTCCACTGGCGAAGCTTCAAACTCGCCTTCCGCGTGGATGATTTTTGCGCGGCGCTCGCGCTCGGCTTCTGCCTGTTTGGCGATGGCGCGTTGCATCTGCTCGGGAATGTCCACTTGCTTCACTTCCACTTTGGTGACTTTGATGCCCCAGGGCTCCGTGTCGGTATCGAGTATGATTTGAAGCTTGGCGTTGACTTTGTCACGCTGGGAGAGAATTTCATCCAATTCGAATTGACCGACGACGCTACGGAGAGTGGTTTGCGCGAGTTGCGACGTCGCGTATTGATAATTCTGAACTTGGGAGAGGGCCAGATTCGCATCCACCACGCGGAAGTAGCACACCGCGTTCACTTTCACGGAAACGTTGTCGCGCGTGATGATGTCCTGCGGCGGCACGTCGAGCGTTTCCAGCCGCAAACTGATGCGATACAAAGTTTCAATCGGCCATAAGACTAGATTTATGCCCGCTCCTTTGGCTTGCGGGAGTAGTCGCCCGAGCCGCAGTACCACGCCCCGCTCCCACTCCTTAATGATGTAAATCGAATTCCAGAACCAGATCAACACGATTCCGACGATGACCGCGATCCCCACGAAACCGATTTCCATCTTCTTCCTCCTGAGAACACACTCCTTCTACTTCACCGCCGGGCTGGGCACTTCCACCGGCTCGACGTACAGCTTCAACCCTTCGACCCTGGTCACCTGCACGGACTTGCCCTCCGGCACCGACTGCGAGGAAACAGCGCGCCACAACTCGCCGTGGACCCGAACCATTCCTTCGGCGCCGGCCTTCAACTCCTCCGTGACCGTACCTGTCAATCCAATCAGCTCTTCCCTGCCCGTGGCCGTTTTCCATTTTCGCGAGCGCAACACCAGCCGCATCAGAACGACGGTGATCACTCCGAACGGCAGGGTTGCCGCAAGCGCGACTCCGAGACTCACACCGCCTGAAGTCAGCGGCGAACGAACCAGGAACAGCGCCCCCAAAAACATGGATACAATCCCGCCAAGGGCGAGAACACCGTGGCTTGGCGCCTTCGCCTCCAAGATGAAAAAGACGAGCGAAAGCACGATCAAGAACAATCCCGCCAGATTCACCGGAAGAAAATGCATGTCATACAAAGCAAGGACCATGCAAATTCCGCCGATGACGCCCGGCGCAATGACACCGGGATGCGTGAACTCCGTGTACAGACCCAACGCGCCAAGAATCAGCAACAAAAAAAAGATATCGGGCTCAACGATTCGCGACAAGAATTTCTGGCGCGCGGAGAGTTCAAACGGGGTGTGCACGGCATTCTTGAGCGCCAGCGTCACCTTGGTGCCGTCGAATCGCGTAATGGTTCGCCCGTCCAGTTGCTGCAGCAAATCTTCCGGCGTATTGGCGATCAAATCGATCATTTTGGCGTCCAAGGCTTCTTT
>QHYL01000239.1 GCA_003224105.1 Acidobacteriota bacterium
GCCTTCGTAGAAGACAAAGTCCGCGTAGAGGCCAGTGGTCTTTTCGCGGATGTGCTCTTCCCCGGTAATGGCGCCGCCTTCTTTCGTAGCCACAATTTTCTTGCGCAGCTCATCGACTTTTTGCGACAGGTCTTGCAACTGCTTCGCGAAGGCCGCATCGTTCTTGACTTTGCTGCTGCGGTCTCCCAGAGCGTCGCGCACGCCGTTGATGCGGTCGACGTCAAAACTCATGTCGCCGAGCAAATTGTAGACGCGCATGGCAGCGTCCAAATTGAGCTTGCGGTCATCGGGACTGAATTTCGCGCGCGGATCAAGCGTAACATCGAGCTTTGTTGTATATGTCCCCGGGCCCCGGGTCAGCTTCACTGTGTAGGTGCCGGGCAACACGCGCGGGCCCTGTGCCGCTTCGAAGGCGGCAGAGGCAGCGGGCGGAACGCGCGGCGCCTTGATGCGCATGGGCCATTCGACGCGGCTGATGCCGCGGCGGCTGTTCGGTGACAGCGTGTCAACGAGTTTTCCCTGGGCATCGAGAATTTCCAGCTTCATCTTGCCAAAGATATGGCGCTTTTTCTGATAATAAGTGATGATAGCGGCGTCGGGCGGATTCGGCCCGGTATACACGGCGCTCCCATCCGCCCAGCCACCGCCTGCTTCCAGCCTTTGCTGCGAGGGCTTGGCGGTAAGGAAAGCGGCTTCCTGCCTCATGACCTCGGCGGTCAGCTTACGAAGCGGAGTGATGTCGTCCACGATCCAGATGCCCCGGCCGTGCGTGGCAAGCACGAGGTCCGATTCGCGGGGATGTACCACGATGTCGCGGACGGCCACGCTGGGAAACTCATGGCCTTTGTACTGAGCCCAGTGGTTTCCGCTGTCCAAGGAAATCCAAAGGCCAAATTCCGTGCCCAGGTAAAGAATGTTCTGGGAAACGGGATCTTCCTTGATCACATGTGCGTAGCCGCGCACACCGCTGTCACGTGCGACGATGGAAGTCCAGGTCTTCCCATAATCCGTTGTCTTGTAAACGTGGGGGGCCATGTCTCCAAACGTATGGCGGTCAAATGCAGCATAAGCAGTGCCAGCGTCATACAGCCCCGACTCGACCCAGGAAACCCACGAAAACTTTGGAAGGTTTGTCACATTACCTACGACGTTGTTCCAGGATTTTCCACCATCGCGCGTGAGTTGCAGGTTGCCATCATCGGTACCAACCCAGATCGTTTGCGCGTCTCGGGGCGATTCGCTGATCGAGTAGATCGTCGTGTGCATCTCGGCGAATGAGTTGTCCACGGTAACGCCTCCCGATTCTTCCTGCTTCTGCTTCCCGGGATCGTTGGTGGTCAAGTCGGGAGAAATGAGGTCCCAGGTTTGGCCGTGATCGCGCGAACGAAAAAGGAATTGCGCCCCGATATAAATCGTGCCTTTCTCGTTGGGACTCATATGGATCGGTGTGTTCCAATTGAAACGCAGCTTCCCTTCGCCATAATTGGGCTCCGGCTTGATGGGACGAGCCTCCAACGTGGTGCGATTCACGCGGGCAATGTAACCGCCCTGGGATTCCGCATAGACGTAGCTCGCGTCGGCGGGATCCGTGAACGCCCAGAAGCCGTCTCCGCCCCCAAGGTTTTCCCAGCGGCTATTGGAAATTCCTCCCGGGTATTGCGAGTCGCCCATCCAAACACTGTTGTCCTGCAACCCGCCAAAAACGTGATAAGGATCAGCGTTGTCCACGCTCACATGATAGAACTGAGAAACCGGCAGGTTATTGCCCTTCCACCAGGTGTTTCCCCCATCGTAGGAATACCAAACGCCGCCATCATCGCCCGCAATGAGATGGTCTGTATTGTCTGGATTCACCCAAACGGTGTGAAAATCGCCATGCGCTGCGTTGCCGACACCGCTGAAGCTCTTGCCGCCATCCTCGCTCATGATCAAAGTGAGGTCGGGTTTGTAGATTTTGTTCTCGTTCTTCGGATCGACGATCAAGTTCGCAAAATAAAAGGGCCGCCAAACCATCCAGTTGCTGCGGTCGCCTTCTTGCCAGGTCTTTCCGCCGTCATCCGAACGAAACAGCGCGCTACGCGTAGACTCGATCATGGCGTAGGCGACCTCCGGCTTCGAAGGAGCGATGGCCACGGCGATGCGCCCCCAGGGCTTTGCCGGCAGGCCTGTGGCGCTTTTCTCATCCAGTTCTTGCCACGTTGCTCCGCCATCCGTGGTCTTGAAGAAACCGCTGCCGCTTGGGGATGTCGGGCTCTCCCCACCGGAGCGGAACGTCCAGCCCTTTCGACGGAAATCCCACATGCCCGCAAAAAGCACTTTGGGATCCTCCGAACTCATCGAAATCTGGGAGCAGCCGGTCGAAGGATTTGGCCCCCTCAGGATTTTGGTCCAGGTCTTGCCGCCGTCGGTGGTCTTGTAGAGGCCGCGGTCGTCGCTGTCGCTCCAAAGCTTTCCGGGCACACACGCGTAAACCGTATTGCTGTCTTTCGGATCCACGAGAATCCGGGAAATGCGCTCCGAATTCGGCAATCCCATGTTGTGCCAACTGTCGCCACCATCGGTCGATTTGTAGATGCCGTCGCCAATCGAGGTGCTATTGCGCGTCCAGGCTTCGCCGGTGCCCACCCAGATAGTCTTTGGCGATTGCGGATCGATCGTAATCGCGCCAATGGACCCCACCTCTTCCTTGTCGAATACAGGCTTGAAAGTGGTGCCGCCGTTCATGGATTTCCAGACGCCGCCGCTGGCCGCTCCCACGTAAACGGTCAGCCGCCCGCTCTCTGTGACCGCGGCGATGGCCGCGACGCGGCCGCTCATCGCGGCGGAACCAATGTTTCGCGCGCCCAGGCCGGAGATGGTATCTGAATCGAATTTGGCATCTTGTGCCTGCGCGGCTGCCTCGAAAATCAGCGAGCCAGCTAAAGACATCGTCACGGCGATAAGACAACGAATAGATTTATGCATGACTGTAGGCATCCTCATCGAACATCTAAACCGACAACATTTCCTAACTTTTCAGGTAAAATCTCAGAATTCTTGTTCGAATGAATCAGTTTCCGGCTGATGGCTTTTTGGTTTCCGTTTTCGCCGCGGGCATCGCGAACAGGGAGTCGTCCAGATCCACGTTCTGCTCGATTTTTTCGACGGAAAACTGTTGCCGTGAAGAACTTCCCTTTTGCGCCTGCTCCACGGCCAACGGATAATAGATTCCATTCACCTGCTCATAGTCTCCGTAATACAACTCCGATTCCTGGAGCGCACCGCGAATGGTAGTTTGCACTTCCACTTTGAGTTCGAGGTAGGAATCCGTGTCCAGGTAGTAGTAGCGCACGTCGCCGTTTTTCATGCTGAGCTTGATCTTGAAGCAATCCGTTCCTTCCATCGAATCGTGTCCCACCAGTTCTGCTTTGTGACCTTTTTCTTTGTAATCCACCAGCGGACCGTCAATGTCTCCATCCACGATCAGGCTCTTCATGTCGTCTTGCGAAAGCAGGTCAGGGTCCCTCCGGCCGCTGAATGGCGAAATTTGCCAGCCCGTCTTGCCGTCATACGCCTGGATCTGCGCCATGCCCTGAACAATGAACTCTTCCCGCACTTTTCCTGGCCGCTTGTTCTCCTGGCGAAGGTCCGCGCGAAAAGAACCATCGCTGAACTTGACCGTGGTGCGCAAACTCTTCACGGCCTTCAGTTTCTCCAGTCCGCCACGCGCTTGAATGTTTTTGGCAATGACTTCATCCACGGTTTGGGCGCCAAGCACGCTGGCACTCATTACACACACGAAGAACGCCGGCAGCAGGGATTTGCACACCTTGAAGAATTTCGCGGCAAGAGCCGGACGGATTTCTATTCTCATGCGTTCCCCCCCAGAAAGGACGCTAGCAGCTCCGCATCAAACGGACACTCGAATACCACACCCTTTGTAATACGGACGAAAATCGGCCCCACTTAGTTAGCAAACTTTCCCCCCGCTGCCAAGAAGTTTTCATTCAGCCCGATGCGACGACTTTAGTCTCTATAATGTCCATGATTTCCCGAGAAGAGATTCGCCTTTCCACTCATTTTTTTATATCTTCTGTGCATCCAATTCCGGAGCCAGGAATCGAGTTTCGCTGAGGAGACTCTTCGTTGCGAAGTACAATTTTCGCTCTTCTCCTTCTTATGCTCTCCCTGTGTATTCCCGTTGCCCGCTCGCAAGGAGGTCCCGTCGAAGGCGAGCATGAAGTCCAGATTTGGACCGGCGGAGGCCATGGCACTAACGGCAGCCAATTGAGCGACGGTGTTTGGAATGTTGGCCTGCGCTACGGTTTGATTCTCACGAAGCCTCATGGGCCCGGGTTTCTCCGAGGCCGCCTGGAGTATGCCGTCGAGGCGGTGCCTGTTTTCGTCGTGGTTCAAAAGCAAAATACGGCCTACGGCGTGGGTGTGGACCCTTTTGCGTTCAAATGGGCGTTTGCTACGCGGGGCAACGTCGTACCCTATTTCGAGATTGGCGGCGGGACGCTCTTCACAAACACGCAAGTGCCCGCGGGAATTTCGCGAATCAATTTTACGTCCGGCGGCGCCATCGGCTTGCATTTTCTGCGCACCAAGCGCAACTTGAGCGCGGAGGTTCGCTTCATGCACATTTCCAACGCCGGCCTTGCTACGCCCAATCCCGGCATCAACACAATTCAATTGCGCCTGGGCTTCGGCTGGTTCAGTCAAAAGGAATAGCGCGGGATGAAAATGCTGATCATCTCTCTCATGGTTCATCATCCCCATCGGCGTCGGCTGACGGAGCCGCAGCCGGCTCTTTGCTTGGATCAACCGCGGTCATGCCGGCTTTCTTCAAACCGGCATTCAAAGCGGGGATGTCCTTTTCCTTAATCTCTTTCCATTGAGACAAAAGCGTTTCCAGTGATTCATTGAGTTCTCTGTAAACGGCCTCGGCCTGGGTCGTTGGAGCGGCGTCCGCGCTGTCGGCGACGCCCAGGATTCCGGAAAAGTGCTGGTTCAGCGTTGACAAATTCTCCGATTGCTTTCCTCCGGCCGGCAATCCGAAGAAGCCACTTTGCGTTGCTCCTTCCAATTCAGCAGCTTTCTTGTCCAACGCACCAATGGCGTCGGCGAGCCTGCCCTTCCCTGCTTTCGCAGCCAGTTCTTTCAATTGCGAACGCACGGAGCGGACTTGCGCCAGCGCTTCGTAGCTCTTATTCATCCCTTCAACAGACCCGCTCTCTGTTTCAAACTGCTTCCGCAAGTCCGCCAAAGAAGCGGTGATGCGCGGGTCCATCTTCACAACCAGCGGCTGCGTGTAGCTTTTGCCGCCCACTGTGAGCTTCACCGTGTAATTCCCCGGCAAGGCTCGCGCGCCGAGCGGGTACTTCACCGTATCGCGATAGATGGCCGAAATTGGAAACTCGTGTTCCAGCGATTCTGGCGGCGCATAGTGCATGTCCCACACAAAGCGATGCATCCCCGCTTCCGCCGAAAGAATTTGCGCTGGCCGAACCCAATACATCGGTATGGGATATTCACTGGCCATTTTGTCCATCTGCTCGGGCTTATCCGCGCTGGAGTAACGCCGCACCAAGTGTAGTTGGTCGTCCAGAATTTCGAGCGTCACTGGGTCATTCGGCGAGGATGCCAGAGCATAATCGAGGATTGCTCCGTCCGGAGGGTTTTTTCCTGCTGGAAATTCCGGCGGCAATGGCGTGTCCGGGTTGCGGTTCCAGCGAAAACGAATCGCTGTCTGCGGCGCAAAGAGGTGCACGTTCTCTCTCGCAACTTCGACATTTAGTTCGCGCAGAGGCGTGATGTCATCCAAAACCCAGAACGAGCGCCCGTGTGTGGCAACGATCAGGTCGTCGCCATGAATTGCCAGATCCCGCATCGACGTGTGCGGCAAATTGAGTTGCAACGGCTGCCAGTCGTCGCCGTCGTTGAAGGAAACATAGACAGAACCCTCCGTGCCCGCGAACAGCAGTCCTTTGCGAACTGGGTCTTCGCGCACGACATCGCTCGCGCCACCATCCGGAATGCCTTTGGTGATTTCCGCCCAGGACTTTCCAAAATCGCGTGTGCGGTAAATGTGCGCGCGTAAATCATCCAGACGAAATGAATTTATCGCCGCGTACGCCGTCCCGGCATCAAAGTGGGAAGCTTCGATGATAGAAATTTTGCTCCATGGTTTGAGTTGCGGAGGCGTCACATTTTGCCAGGATTTCCCGCCGTCCCTGGTGATGTGAATCAGCCCATCGTCCGTGCCCGCCCAAATCGTGTTCGCTTCTTTGAAGGAAGGCGCCACGGCATAAATCACTCCGCGATGTTTCCCTTTTTCCGGATCGCTTGCCGCAAAAACTCCAAGATTTGCTGGAATTTCGTACGACTCCCGCGTTAGGTCCGGGCTGATTACCTGCCAACTGTTTCCCTCGTCGGTGGTTTTGAAAAGCACATTCGCGGCAAAGTAGAGCGTGTGCGTCTCGAGCGGCGAAAAAACCACGGGCAGCGTGCGCACGTAGCGGTATTCGCCGCGGCGAATCGGCTCGGGAGTGACCTTTGCATATTCGCCGATATCCTGTTTTGTCCGCGTCAACCAATCGCCATAAAGTATGTTCGGATCCAGCGGATCAATGGTCACGTAGCCGTATTCAAAAATGCCGATGAGATGCCAGTCGCGAAAAGTAATCTCGCCAAAATCGCTGCGGCTCAGCGTCGCTACCGATCCGCTCTCCTGTTGAGCGCCATACACCCAATAGGGAAAGCGATTATCCGTCGTCACATGATAGAACTGACCGGTTGGCTGGTTGTACCAAGTGCTCCAGGTCGCGCCGCCATTCACGCTGATCACCGCGCCTTGATCGCTCGATAGCGCAATGATCTGCGGATTCTCCGCACTAATCCAAATGCGTTGGTAATCGTCGCCGCCCGGCGCGCCTTTGAAGCCAACGAACGTTTTCCCGCCATCCGTCGATTTCCACGTCGTCGTGTTCGCCACGTAAAGAACATCCGGATTGTCGGGCGCGACGGCAATCCCCATCGCACCAGGGCCGCGTCCGCCGATGCGATGGTCCGAATTGATAGGCTTCCAGGATTCGCCCGCATCGTTCGAAACATACACGCCGCCGTTTTTGTTCGCTTCCACCGACGCATAGATCCGTCTCGGCTCGCTCGGGGCGACGGCAATGCCGATGCGGCCCAGACCGTCTTCGGCGCTAGGCAATCCTCTTGTCAACGGGCGCCAGTTCGTTCCTCCGTCCGTGGACTTAAAGATTCCACTGCCTGCCGTAATGAACGACGCGCCGCTGCGAACTTCCCACGGCGCGACGCGAGCAGCCCAGAGCACGGCATAGACTGTTTGAGGGCTCGCGGGGTCGAACTCCAGGTCGGCCGCGCCGGTGTTTTCGTCCTTATACAAAATCTTCTGGAAAGTCTTGCCGCCATCGGTCGAACGAAAAACGCCGCGCTCGGCGTTAGGGCCGTAAGGATGCCCCACGGCAGCGACAAAAAGGCGGTTCGGATCTTTCGGGTCAACAATAATTGCAGCAATCTGCTGCGCGTCGCGCAGTCCGAGGTGCATCCACGTTTTCCCCGCATCGGTGGATTTGTAAATTCCGTCGCCCGTGGCCAGATCCGGCCGTTGCAAACCTTCTCCGCTGCCAACGTAAATCACATTCGGATCGGAAGGAGCCACAGCAAGCGCACCCACTGAGCCGGTAGGTTGATCGTCAAAAATAGGATTCCAGGTGTTCCCGAAGTCTGTGGTTTTCCAAACGCCGCCGTTTACCGCAGCCATGTAAAAAACGTTAGGCTGATGCGGCACGCCGGAGATGGCCACGGTGCGCCCGCCGCGAAAAGGTCCAATGCAGCGCCAGCGCATCTCGCCAAAGAGCTTTGGATCGAAGGGAGGTCCGCCCTGCACGTCGGAGAGTGCAAGCGTTCTTTCGATGGAGTGGCGGGCGAACGCCGGAACCGAGAGGATCCAACAAAGTACGAATCCGATTGCGACTCCGCGAGAGAACCACGTCGCCGCGATACGGCGCTGAAGCAAACAAAGCATCCGACACCTCCCCGAAGTCGGAGAGGATACCCTGCCTAACAAGCGGTAGCAAATTGTTGCTGAGGGAGTTGAGAACGACGGCAGGCAAAGGAAGGACAAAAGATTGAGGGCGCAACGGCCTTGCGACCGCAGCGCCCTCTTTCAATTGTGCCGCTAAGTTTTTGAGGCTTCCCGGCTCAATCTGTGCGAGAGAGTAAACCCGGTGCTTTTTCGTGGCAAGCGAAATCTGAAAGTTTCACTGTGGAAAGCTGTGCACGACTGTGCAAAAAGTGCTGCAAGCTACGAACGCATCAGGCCTGATGAACGAAAGAACTTATTTCTTACGGTTTCTTATTGCCCCAGCGCAAAAGCTCGCCAGGAAGCGCCTTGAGGAAGTTACGACCCCAAATACCTATAAGGAGCGCCGCGCTGAAGAGCAAAATGGCGTCGAGACTGGCTCGGCCCTCGCGCGTCCAGTAGACCTTTTCCTCGAGGTTTAACCATAGGGCGAACTCGTCAAGAGTAAGTGCGGCCCCGACGCCATAAAGCAGCGACATCAGGCGGCTGGCAAAAAGCGAAGAACCCTTGGTTCCGGTGCCGATCTCGATCAGCCAGCCAAACCCGACGAACAGCAGCAGAAGAATCCCCCAAACCAGGTGATGGACATGAGTTCCGCGTATGTAAATGTAATGGAATGGGGGAATCCCCTGTCCGGCGGCATAAGCCATAGACCGGGCCGAGGCCAAGGTCAGGAAGAACCCGACTGCAGCCAGGAATAGGCGGCGCTTGGGGCGATCCTGGACATGCTTGTGAAACAGCTCGCCAATCCGCGGATGCCATAGAAACAAAAGGACTAAGCCGACCAGAAGGATAGCCAAGCCAAACAGCCAGACTCTCGCCATACGCACCCTGCCTCCCCCGTCCCCAGAGTAATCGAAATTCGCCCCCAACGCCCCTTGGGGCAGCTTTGCAGATTGAGCACATAGGGACTCTCGGGCTATTTTCTGCCCTCCCTCCACCCCTTATTTTGTGAAGAAAGGGGAAAAGCCATGAACACCAAGTGGTTCGCGCTTGCCGGCTGTCTATTGCTTGCTGGGATTTGTGCCGCCAAAGAACACGACGACTATCAAAAAGGCACCTTGCTGCGGATGGAATCGGCGCCTTGTGGCATGCAGGAAAAGGGGGGCAAGTCCATGGCCGGGGAAATTCTGGGCACGGACTCGCAGAGCAAGAAGACTAAAGAAGTGCTCTGCCAGGAATACGTGCTGGAAGCGGAAAAGGTGATTTACCGGATCAGGCCGAATGACGACAAGCATCCCGTGCTGCTGCCCATCGGAGAAACCGCGCAGTTTCGCCTGCACAAGGACAAGTTGATTCTAAGAGTAGCCGAAGGGGACGGGAAGGAACACGAGTACATCGTCGTGTCCATGAACCCCCGTGAAGACCACCGGGAGGCGGTAGCCAGCAAGAATTAATTAAGATTTGCGAATTCTTGAAGTGGAAAAAAAACGGCGCTTCGCGAGGGTGCGAGCGCCGTTTTTGTTTGCGCGCTCATGGTGCGCGCGTGGCGACAACGCCAAGGTCGGCGATGTTGTCACCTTTTTTCAGAGAAGGTACGGCGTTGACGTGAAGCACGACGCCAGTGACAGGCGCCCGGGGCTCCGCGATGACTTTGCCGAAGTAGTCGGTAATCATGCCAAGTTTCATTCCGGCGGAAACGTAAGTGCCCCGCTTCACTAGCGGATACCAAATCCCGGGGCCGTCGGCGAGAACGTCGGAGAGTTTCTCGATCCAAACCGGGTTTTCAATGACGTGCGGCTCGCCCGGAATCATTTTCAGCGCGCGCATCGTGCTGAGCGTGCCATTCACCAGGAGGTTGACGTCATCGGTTTCGACCGTTCCCGCATGGCCAGCTTCCACAACGATCGAAGGCTTGCCGCGAACGGTGGCGGTGTTGTCGAGATACCGTGTGGCATTCGGATCAGTAGGCCGCTCGCTCCAAATAATGATGTGGTCGAGCCCGAATGCCAGAACCATTTCTTTCGAGATGCGGTCCTGCTCGGCGTGCCCCGTCGGGCCCCAATACGCGTAGGGCCGAAGACTCTCGTCGAGGTCGCCGCCGTGATAGTCGATCAGGTAGTCGCAGCGGTCTACGATTTGCTTGGTGATCAGAAACGACGCGCGCTCGGTTTGCGTGCCATCGGCTTTGCCGGGATAAAAGCGATTCATGCTTTTGTTATCCACAGGATTGACATGAGGAACTTTTTGTTCGAATGAGGCGATGTTGACCAGTGGAACTAGGATCACCGTGCCGGTGAGTTGCGCCGGGTCAATCTGCGCGATGAGTTTTTCAATCGCAATGATGGAAACGTATTCCGTACCATGTGCTCCGGAAACCAGCGCTAAGGTTTTTCCCGGTTTCACTCCATTCACTACGGCGACAGGGATACTCGTTGCCGCATCCACACCGGCAGGCACTTCGAGGTAGCCCGAGGTTTTTTGCCCCGGCGCCGCAGAGGCCGTGCCAACGGCGAAGGGTTGTTGGGCGCGCACCGAAAGGCAAGACAAAAGCATAGCCAGCAGTCCCGCCAGCGCCGGGTAACTGCGACGCATTACTCACCTCCGGCAGTCTTGATCTCAGGTTGTGTGGGCGTCGCCGGCGCAGAATCGCCTTTCACGTAGTGGTTGTACCAAGCCATAAAGCGTTCCATGCGGTCTTTGATGTGCGACGGCGCCGTGAAGCCGTGATATTCGCCGGGGTACACGACGAGTTCGGTGGTGCGGCCAAGCGTCTTCATCGCCTGGTACATCTGCTCGCTTCCTAGAACCGGCACATTCCAGTCGATGTCGCCGCCCATGAAAAGAGTCGGCGTCGTAATGTCCGCCACGCGGTAGAAAGGAGAGATTCTGTCCCAAACTTCTTTGTGGTCCCAAGGATGGCCCAGCTCGATTTCGTAATCGCGCTGATAGTGATCGTGGCCGTAGAAACTGGCAACCAGCGCCACGCCTGCGCCGGAAATGGCGGCCTTGAAGCGCTTCGTCTGCGCAATGATGAAGTCGGTCGAAATGCCTCCGTAAGACCAGCCGCCAACACCGAGCCTGTCCGGATCGGCAATGCCTTGCGCAACCGCATAATCCACCATGGCCACGTCATCCTGATAATCCTTGTTGCCCCAATCCGCGTAAATCGCAGCACAGAACTTCTGCCCATAGCCGGAAGACCCGCGCGGATTCGGAAGCAGAACCGCGTAGCCATTCGCTGCGTAAAGCTGCGCGAGGTGATAGAAGGAAGCTGTGTATTGACCCACTGGACCGCCATGTGGATTGAGCAACGTGGGCACTTTCTTGCCGGGTGTGTAATCGAGTGGCTTGTAAAGATAGCCGGCGACGGTCATGCCATCCTTGCTTTTGAAGTGCGCGTACTCCGCTTGTGCCAGACGAAGCTGCGCAAACAGCGCGTCGTTGGTCTTGGTAAGGCGCGTAGGCTCCTTGGCGTCTTTGGCGAGCAGGAAAATCTCGTCGGGCCTGTCGATAGTGGTGATTTGCGCGGCGACCGAATCGTCTTTTCCTAATGAATAGCTTCCAACCACAAGACGGTCCCCGATGGGCCGAGTGATTTCTCCACCCGCTGCAGGGATGCGGCAAAGATTTTGTGTGCCGTCATCTTCAGCCGTGAAGTAGATGAACTTGCCATCGTTGGAAAATCGCGGCCGGTGAATGCTGCGATCAAAAGCACGAGTCAGAACATTTGCTGCTCCGCCCGCGGAGGGAACCACTGCCAGGTGCCGAGTGTTGTAATAAAAGAGGTGCGGGTCCAACTCCGTTACGTAAGCGATCCATTTGCCGTCCGGCGACCAAGTCGGCGCGGAGTCAGGCCCAGGATTCGGACTAACTTGAGTGAGGTGGGCCCCCTTGTCGGTATTATCCGCAGCCACAACCCAAATGTGTGCTTCATAGTTGGCGTCGGGATCAGGCGAACGATTGCTGCTGAAAGCCAGAGACTTGCCATCCGGCGACCAGGCCGGCTCGTTGTCATCAAAGTCCCCTGAAGTAACTTGCGTTGTGGTTTTTGCGGCCACATTGAAGACGTAAAGATGCGTGCGGTGGCGGTCCAGATAGCCGACGGTGTCCCGCTTGAACTGCAGCCGGTCAATCACGAAGGGCGGCGGAGTCTTGGGTTTCGGCGGTGTGGCCGGAGCAGGCTTCTCTTTGTTCTTGGCGGCTTCAAGTTCCTCCGGCTTGGGATCGCGAAGAATCAGAACGAGCCGCGTGCTGTCTGGGGACCACTCGAAATCGTCAACGCCTTGCGCAATGTCGGTCAAGCGAACCGCCTCTCCGCCACGGCGATCAAGCAGCCATACTTGCGATTTCCCTCCGTCACGCGCAGACAAGAATGAAATGTATTTGCCGTCAGGGCTCCAGCGAGCGTGACCCGAGGAGACGCCTTCCGCGGTCAAGGGCAGCGGATCGCCTCCGCGCGTCGAAATCATCCACAAGCGCTGCTCGTTCTTGTCCTCCTTCAACACCCTGGTGCGAACGGCATAAGCAACCCATTGCCCGTCGGGACTCAGCTCCGGCTGCGAAACGTCGCGAATTTGGAAGAAGTCATCAATCGTGATCGCTCGCGGAGCTTTTTGCATCTGGTCCTGAGCGACTGTGGGAAGCACGAAGAAAAAAAGCGCGAAGGCAAGCCGTGATGCAAGCTTCATGCGCAGACTCCTAAAAGTGAATTTCCCGCCATGACGGGGACGTAGTGTAGCAGAGGATTGGTGCAGGTCGCGTTGACAAAATGCTGAGGGAACGCCCGAGCGCCGACTGCCCCAGTGCTCAGCTACTCGTAATGCAGGGCCTTCAAAGGATCGAGACGAGATGCGCGGTACGCCGGTAGGAAGCTGGCCAGCGCCGCCACAGCCGCCAATGTAACCACGGCCAAGACCATGGTCAGCGGGTCGCGCGGCTTCAACCCGTACAGCAGCGACTTCACAACCTGAGCGGAAGCGAGGGCCAGCGTGGTTCCAATCACCAAGCCTGCGATCGTCAGGATTCCCGCTTCCTTCAG
>QHYL01000150.1 GCA_003224105.1 Acidobacteriota bacterium
TTGCCTCCTTGCTACCGTGCTCTTTCCGCTCGTAGGGCAGGCCCAGAATCCAAGTGGGTCGCTGCTCGTTGCCGTTCAAGATTCGAGTGGCGCGAGGGTGGCCGGCGCAAGCGTTGCGGTGACGCAAGACAAATTCGCGATATCCCGCGCCGGGAAAACCGGACTCCAGGGAGAAACGCGATTTGAATCGCTGCAGCCGGGAAGCTACACGGTTTCCGTGAACGCCAGCGGCTTTGCGGAAAAAACAACGACGGTAGCTGTTGCGGTGAGCAGCCAGCCCGTCCTTGTAGTGACGCTCCAACCCCAATCCGTGAAGGAGTCCGTGGAAGTGCGCGACCGCGGTCCTTCTCTTGCTACTCAACCGGTCGAGACGACCAGCAGCACGATAAAGACGGTTATTACTTCGTCAGACTTGGACGAAGTGCCGCTTTCCGCGCGAAGTTTCGCGAACATTTCTTATCTCGCGCCGTTCACTGCTCCGGTCGAACCTTCGGACCCCACCAAAGCGCGCATCACCGCGGTTTCGTTCGGAGGAAGCTCGGGCTTGAACGTGGATCTCTCGGTGGACGGCGGGGACAACAACGACGATTACATTGGCGGCTTTTTGCAGAATTATTCGCCTGAGGCCATGCAGGAATTCGTGGTTCGGACCTCGCAATTCGGCGCAGATACTTCCCGGACCAACGGTGGAAGCGTGATTATCTCTACCCGCCACGGCGCGGACGATTGGCACGGCAGCGCTTCCTACTACTATCGAGGGAACGCGCTGAATGCGCGCAACGCCCTCGACAATCCCGAACCCAATCCCAAGCAGCCATTCTCGCGCCAAAACGGGGTCGGCGCCCTTGGCGGACCGCTCAAAGCGCGCAAGCTGTGGTTCTTCACTTCTTACGAATACATCGACGAAAACGCCAGCGTGGCCTATAGCGCGAAGTCGCTTTCCGAATTCAACGCCCTGGCGCAATTGGCCGCCGCCGGGGATCTGCCGAACGTTTCTTCCATCGGCGCGATTCCATCCTCTGTCCCCGTGCCTTTTCGCGACACGCTTTTTTCGACCCGCGTCGATTGGATGCAATCGCCGCGCTCGCAATGGTTTGTGCGCGGCTCGCTCGACCGCAACCACACACAGGACGACCTGCTGCAGCAAGGGGCGTTGCCGTCCACCGGCGCGGCGACAACCTCGAACTACTACACCGTTTTGGTGAACAACCAGATGCAGTTTTCGCGTTCCTGGCTCGGTGCCCTCATTTTGGAAGCCAGCGGGTTTCATCACACGAAAGTCCGCAATTCGGAGATTGGGGAAGCCTTCAATTTTCCTTTCACCGTGAATTTCCTCACGACTTCGGGGCTCGAAACTTTCGGCGACAATCAGTTTGCCACCGCCATCGCGGCTTTCCCGATTCAGCGCGATCAACAGAAATACCAGTTCCGGTATGACGTTTCACGAACTGTGGGACGCCACAACGTCCGGTTCGGGATAAACCTCATCCACGAGCCGGTCCTGCGTGGCGAATTGACTGGCAACCCTGAGACCGTTTTTGCTTATCCGCAAGATCCGAGCTTCTACATTGCGAATCCGAGTGTCCTCGCCACCTGCTCGTCTCCCAATCCTGATCCGAATTGTCCGGCGACGGATGCGACGGGCCCGCTGGATGGTTCGTTTTCGCAAAGCATCCGGCGGCTGTGATTTTATGGCGAAGACTCCTGGCGCGTCAGGCCTTCTCTTACCATCAATGCCGGCTTGCGTTATGACACTACAATTGGACTGTTTGTCGCTTCGGGCCACGACCAGAGCATGAATCCCACACTCGCGGGGAATGGTGTTGTTTCCGGTGTGCCCCGCGATTACCGCAAGGCCATCGCGCCACGCTTGGGCATCGCCTTCGCGCCGCACTCCTCCTCAACCACGGTTCTGCGCGCCGGCGTCGGAATGTATTACAACGACCTGGCGCAGAACGGTTGGGTGGATGCGTTCACCGCGGTCAATAAATTCAATCTCGCGAACGGCGCCGGCACGCCCGCGCTGATCGATCCGAATTACCACACGCCGTACGCTTTGATGGCCAGCGCCGCCTACGAGCACGCTTTCCAAAATAATTGGCGGCTGACCGTGAGTTACGAGCGCCAGCAGGGCGTGCATCAGTACCGGCGCTACGAATATCCCGGATTTTCCCTCTTTCGCAGCGACAATCGTTCCATTTACAACGGCGTGGCCGTGCAGATGCAGCACAGCTTCGCGAAAAGATTTGAGCTGACGGCGAACTACGTGCTCTCGCACGCGGCCACCTGGGGCGCGGCCGTGGGCGAACTGTTCGATTACGTCAATGGCGTTTCCAACGTTCACGATCCTTTTGGTCCGGGGGATCACGGCCCCTCGGGCGAAGATATCCGGCATCGCTTCGTGCTGGCCGGTGTTCTGCAACTCCCTTGGAAATTCGAAGCCTCAACGATTTCGCAATTTGAGAGCGCGCGGCCATTCACGATGACGACCCCTTTCGATGTGAACGGCGATGGCGTCGCCAACGACCGCGCCGTGGTCAATGGCGCGCAGACCACGCTGGATCAGTTCCGCGGCTCACCGTTCTATCAGGTCGATCTCCGCATCAGCCGCAACATGGTTTTAGGCGAGCGGGCCGTGCTGCGGCCTTTTGCCGAGTTTTTCAATTTGCTTAACCGGCAGAATCCGGGAAATAACTATGTTCCGGACATATCCGCCCTGCCCGTGCCGGTAAATAATCCTGCCAATGCGACCGCCTTCTGCCTCGATTCCGGCTGTACCCAGACGCAGCCCATCAAGAGCCTAAGCCAATTGCGCGCTCCCGCAGGAGCCTTGGGAGATTTCTTTGGGTTGGGCACTACGGTGGGCATTCCCTTCGCCGCCCAACTCGGCTTGAAGCTCACCTTTTGACCAGAAAACGCGGCTCGGAAGCCAAGAGAGTCATTTCATCTCAAGGGATTTGGCCCCCCAAGATTCCTTTACGCATCGATTCGTCGGCCGTCGCTAAGCGGTTGCTAACCGCCGAGCGCAGTCCTATTCGAACTGTCACGGCATGGTCGACATGAGTTTTGCGGTGGTGATCCCCAAGGCATGCGCTAGCCGCACAATGTTCACGAGCGCCACGTTCCGCTCGCCGCGTTCTACCCCTCCCACATAATTTCGATGCAGTCCAGACAGCTCGGCCAGCTTCTCTTGAGACAGGCCGCGTTCCGTTCGCAATCTTCTTACGCGCAATCCGAAGGTGATTCGAGGGTCAGTTGGCATCGCGCCATCATTTTCATTTGCCCTCTTCCAATCTACACACTATGAGTGTTAGACCACTATAAGTGTGATACGATGCTCAAACGTTAAAAAGCTAGGTTGCCCGGATGAGCCCCGCATGAGCCCAGTATGACCAACGGCAAACAATCACTTGCGTCGTTCCTGACCGTGGAAGACCTGCTTGCCGCCACTACGGACCGGGCGAAGGCGCGGCCATCATCGTTGACGGGCAAACCGCGCCTGCTAAGGAGTTTGGTCCAGCAACACCGTGACCGCGCCTGTGATTAGGCTATCCGCCTCCCGGTGTGGCCGGGAGTTCGCAGAACTCATCCTGGTCCACAGTGACCGAAGAGATGTTTGGTGGGCAACACCCAAACGATGAGAAAAGAAGTAAGGCCCAAGCGAACGGTGAACACGAGCCAAACCCTGACAAGACCACTCGCCGGAAAAACCCCCTACGGCGCTCACGGAGAAGTGTGCTCACAACATGAAAAAAACAAACCAAAACCCATTGACACGGCCGAACTCGTTAGAGATAACCTCTTTAGAATGCGCAGTTACGCAAAAACCCAGGGGGGTGGGTAGTTATGGTTAACCGGGCTATGGTTAACCAGATACGATGAACGGCATTCGCCGCTTCGTCCTGGATGCTATCCTTTCAACTAGACTGATCAACTGGACCGACAAGGATTCAGCAGAGCAGAGATCACGATATTCGGATGAATCATGTTTGAGAACCTAACCGAGAAGCTGCAACGAGCCTTCAAGAATCTGCGCGGACAAGGCAAGCTCACCGAAGAGCACTTGGACGCCGCGCTGGCGGAAATCCGTGAGGCGTTGCTCGAAGGCGACGTCAACGTGGGTGTGGCCGACGAGTTGCTCGCTAACATCCGCAAGCAGGCCATCGGCAGCGAAGTGATGTTGCAACTTGCGCCCGACCAGCAAGTCCTCAAAGTGGTGCGCGACGAGCTGACCACGCTGCTTGGCAAGCACGCCAAGCCGATCTTCGCATCGCGGCCGCCTTCGGTGTGGATGATCGTGGACCTGCAAGGTTCCGGCAAGACGACCACCACGGGAAAGCTGGCGAAATGGCTTTCGCTACATGGCCACCGCCCCATCCTTGTTTCTACCGACGTGTACCGTCCTGCCGCGCGCGAACAGTTGACCCAAGTGGCCAAGGCGATTGGCACAGCGATTTGGCCCGGCGCCGGCACGGACAAGCCGATCGAAATCGTCAAGGGCGCCATCAAGGAAGCGAAGCTCTCCGCGAGCGACGTGATCCTCGTCGATACAGCGGGCCGCTTGCATATTGACGATGAGTTGATGAACGAGCTGGGCATGC
>QHYL01000151.1 GCA_003224105.1 Acidobacteriota bacterium
AGCTTCATCCAGACAATTTCGTGAACGCCACGGAGCAGGAACGCGAGCTTTCGCTGAAGCGCAGTTCGGAATTGAACGACGCGTATCGCACATTGCGCGACCCGATCGCGCGCGTCGAGTATTTGCTGGCCATCGAGGGCGAGCGCAAGGAAGGCGAAAAGAAGCAGCAAGCGCCTCCGGAACTGCTCGAAGAAGTCTTCGAGCTGAACGAATCTCTGGATGAATTGCGGGAGGCGAAAGCCTCGGGCGAGAATTTGGCGGGATTGAAAGCGCGGCTGGAATCCGCAGAGAAGAATTTTCAAGGGAAGCTTGGCGAAGTGGATGGCAAACTGCAAGCGGCGGCCCGCGAGTGGGATGCGGCGGTGAAGGCGGCCCACGCGGAGCGCAGGATAGTCATGGCGAAGCTCAACGATTTGCTGAATCGCCGCTCCTACATTCGGAATTTGGTCATCAACGTCGCCAAGGAGTTGGCGGAGGTTTGATTTAGGAAATGGGACGAATCGTCGGAATTGATCTAGGGACGACCAACAGCCTGGTCGCGTACACGGTCGAGCAGACAGGGCAGCCGAAATGTATTCCCGGTCCTTATGGAGCGACTTTGTGCCCGTCCGTGGTGAGCATTGACGCGGATGGCAGCGTCATTGTGGGCGAGCCGGCGAAGCGTCGGCTGCTGACGCAGCCTGAGCGCACCATCTACTCTGTGAAACGCCTAATGGGGCGCGGACCCGCGGACGTTCAGGACGAATTAAAGCTCTTTCCGTTTCGCGTTGACGCGGCGAGCAACAATGTGATTCGTGTGCGGCTCGGGAACAAAGTCTTTACGCCGCCGGAGATTTCCGCGTTCATTCTGCGCGAATTAAAAAATTGGGCTGAAGCGTTTTTTGGGGAAGGCGTGGACCGTGCGGTGGTCACCGTGCCAGCGTATTTTAACGATGCGCAGCGCCAAGCCACCAAAGATGCCGGAAAAATAGCGGGACTGGAAGTTCTGCGCTTGGTCAACGAGCCCACGGCTGCCGCGCTCGCTTACGGATTGCATGAGAAGCAGCGCGGGCGCGTTGCGGTTTATGATCTCGGCGGCGGGACCTTCGATATTTCCGTCCTGAAGCTCATCTCCACGAGCGACGGCGACATTTATCAAGTCCTTTCGACGAACGGCGACACGCATCTTGGCGGCGACGACATTGACAATCTTTTGCAGGCCTTTGTTCACGAAAAAATTCTCCAGCACGACGAGATTGATTTTTCGCCGCACGGCGAACTGGCGCAGGAGCTGCGCAGGGCGCTGATCGGGGTGAAACATCAATTGTCGGAAGCGGAGACCGCCACGCTGCGCTTCCCGTTACCCAGCGGAAAAGTGTTCACGCACGAATTTACGCGCGGCGCATTCGAGGCGCTGATTAGGCCCGTTGTGGATCGCACCATGGGACCAGTGAAGCAGGCGCTGGCGGATGCGCAGCTCAAGCCGAGCGATATGGATGAAGTTGTCCTCGTTGGGGGAGCTACGCGCACACCGCTGATTCGCCGCACGGCGCAGGAGTATTTCGACCGCAAGCCGCATACGGAGCTGAATCCCGATGAAGTGGTGGCGCTGGGCGCAGCGGTACAGGCGAACATCCTTGACCGCGGCGTGAAAAACATGCTGCTGCTCGACGTAACGCCCCTTTCGCTGGGAATTGAAACCTACGGCGGCGCGGTGGCAAAAGTCATTCCGCGCAATTCGACGATTCCGGCGAGCGCGCAGGAACTCTACACCACGGGCGTGGACAATCAGACGGGAATCGACATTCACGTGCTGCAGGGCGAGCGCGAACTGGCCAAGGATTGCCGCTCGCTGGCGCGGTTTACGCTGAAGGTGCCGCCGGCCCCCGCGGGATTGCCGCGCATCGAAGTAAAATTCCTGATTGATGCGAATGGCATTCTGCAAGTTGCGGCGAAGGATTTGCGCACGGGCGAACAGCATTCGATTGAGGTGCAGCCAAGCTACGGCATCAGTGATACGGAAATCGAGCACATGCTCGAAGAATCCATCGAATACGCCGAACAGGATTTCGCGGAGCGCCAGTTGATTGAAGCGCGCACGGAGGCGGAATCGATTCTCGCGGCGACAGCAAAGGCGCTGACGAATCCAGAGTCCGCGAGTATAGATGCGGCCGAGCGCGCGAGGATTAATGCAACGATTGCGGCATTGAAAGAATCCGTTGCGGGGAGCGACTACAAGCTCATCCGCAAGGGCGTTGATGAGTTGAATCATGCGACCGAGCACCTGGCGGAATTGCTGATGAACAGCGCGGTTTCGTCGGCGCTCGAAGGGCGCAAGCTCGCGGAAGTTTAGCGGCAAAGGATTCCGTCATTTCGAGCGAAGCGAGAAATCTCTCTTCGATTCTTGTAATGATGGCAAGGTATTGGGGGTAGTTATGGGCGGAACGAATCCATACATCGAAGAAGTCAAGTACAAACCCGCCACGAAGAAATACAAAGTGACGTTTCTTCCCAGCGGAAAAACGATAGAAGTCGATCCGGAGAAAATCCCGTACGGACACAACGGCCTGCCGGGCAGCATTCTGGACATTTCCGAAGGCATCAAAGCCGGTTTGGACCACGCATGCGGGGGCGTGTGCGCCTGCTCGACGTGCCATGTGATCGTGCAGCAGGGCCTCGAGTCGTGCAACGAAGCCACCGACGCCGAGCTCGATGAACTCGACGAAGCGCCGGGAATCACGCCGAAGTCACGCCTCGGCTGCCAGACCGTGCCGGACGGCACGACGGATATCGTTGTCGAAATTCCCGAGTGGAACAAGAATTACGCGAAAGAAGCGGATCACTGACGAGAGGCAGTTGTTGGTTCTTAGTTTTAAGCTCCAAGTTAAAAAGAGAAACTGGCGCAAACAGGCTTTTTTCTTGCTGATTCAAATGCGTGCGAATGGAAGAGGTCGGGTACCAAGAACTAAGAACCAAGAACCAAGCGCGAAATGAGGACAAGAAATGCCGCCAACATTTGGCTGGGACAATTTTGAAGACATCGCCATCGCGCTGGCGGACAAGTATCCGGACACGGATCCGTTGAAGGTGCGCTTCACGGACATGCACAAGTGGATTACGGAGCTGACTGGTTTCAGCGGCGATCCGGCGGCCTCCAACGAAGCGAAGCTCGAAGCCATCCAGATGGCCTGGCACGAGGAATATCAGGATCGCCAAAGCTGAGACCATGAGACGCCACGCCAGAAACTCTGCTTCATGGCAGTGAAGGCGGGTATCATGAGAGACCAAGGGTTTAGAACATGGCAAGTACGACGCTAATCTCCGTAAACGACTACCTGAAGACCAGCTACAGACCGGACTGCGATTTTGTGGATGGAAGGATCGAGGAGCGTAACGAGGGTGAGCATGACCATGCCGCGTTGCAGGCAGCACTGATTCTGTGGTTCGGACAACACCAGCAGGAGTGGAATATTGAAGTTCTGCCCGAACAGAGGATTCAGATTTCAGCTACCCGATTCCGGATTCCAGACATATGTCTCGTCTCGCTCGAGCATGCCGTAGAGCAGATTCTCACCAAGCCGCCGGTGGCCTGTATAGAGATCCTGTCGCCGGAAGACACACTTCGCCGGATGCAAGAGCGAATTTCGGATTACCAGCAATTAGGAATCAAGAACATCAGGATCCTTGATCCAGCCACACAACGTGGTAACGATTGCCGTCCCAATGGGTGGCTGGACGCTTGGGAGTTCGGGGTTCCGAATACTTCAATACGCCTGGTCTTGGCGGACATCTTTTCGCGGATGAGGCGTTCCTGATTCGCGGGGGTTAGCACGCGGCCCTTTCAAGGCCGAAATACGGGTTCGATTCCCGTTAGCGCTACCAAGTTTCTGCCCGTTTACTTTTACATCGAGCCGCGACACTTAGCTGCCATCATTTGGGTGGGGCGCGCGGTTATAATTTGCGCAGCCGTCCGTCCAAGAAGCGGCGCCAGCCCTCCCGAGGAGCGTCCTTGAGCTACGTCGAAAAGCACCTGATTCCGGGGGAGTCCGTTCAGTACGAGACCAAGCTGCATTGGATTGTGATGCTGGGGCATGCGGTCATAGGCATTCTGCTGGCGCTGCTGGCGATTGCGATTCCGGTTCTCTGGGCTTCCCTGGCCACGAAGAAGAAGGGCGCCACGGTTCCGGGAGCAATTTACGTGGTCGCACTCGTATTTTTTGTGGTCGGCGGGGCATTGTTTCTTGCGGGGCTGGTGCAGCGCAAGGCTACGGAGATGGCGGTCACGAGCAAAAGAGTCATCGTGAAGACGGGCATTGCAGAGCGCCGGACAGTGGAGATTCTTTTGTCGAGGATTGAGAGCGTTGCGGTGGATGAGCCTGCGATGGGCAGGTTATTGGGATACGGCACGGTGACTGTGCGCGGCACGGGAGGAACTCCGGAGACGTTCGAGAAGATATATCATCCGCTGGAATTTCGCGAGCAGGTGCAGCGGCAGATTGCAGGGTCGGCCAAGCCGGCGTGAAGCCGCTCTCGCAGCCAGTCCGCAAACAGACGAAGAGAAAGATCCAACCAATCAACAGTTGGCTGTTCGGATCGGTTGAGATTCTTCGGGCATCCTCATCGGATGCCCTCAGGATGACATTGCCTGACGGTATCGGCCGCTTTCAAAGTGAATGTCTTGTAGAAGCGTGCGCTAGAAGGTCAGGCGCAAACGGGCGGAGACGCTGCGTAGAGGAGCGACGGCGGTGCCGGAGAAAAGGCTGGCGAAATTGATGACGTTGACGCGGTCGGCCAGATTCGAGATTTGAATTTGAAAGACTGCGCTGCGCTGCTCCTTCCGGTAGAGTTCGGCTCCGCCGGCCACATCCACGGAAAGATTCGGGCGCACGCGGCCGCGCGCCAGATTCACCTGACTTAGAATCTCCGGCCCGTATTGCGCCAACAGGAAATTGGGATCGGCGCTGCCAACATCCGCTGGCAGGCCGCTACCGTATTGCGAGCCCAGCGCGAGCCAGACGCGCGCAGGGGCCTGAAAGCGAACGTAAGTGCGAAGCGTGTTGCGCTGGTCCTGTGTGACAGCGAATTTGCTTGTATTCGTAAGCTGGTTGGCCTCGTCGCTTCCTAGAAAAAGCCCTCCGGTAATCGGTCCCTGGCCAATTCCGGCTTGATTCGCATAACTCAAGTAGCCGGAGAACCTTCCCCAGTGCGGCACTTCGAGCCGCAATTCCTCGCCAAAGATACGCGCTTTTGCGAAGCTGATGGGAAAACTGATGCCAGTGTCGAGCAGCACGTCGTCATCGGGATAGTCGTGAAAATCGCGGCGAAAAATGTTCGCGTCGAGCCGTAATTTGCCGAGGAGCGCTTTGGTGAAGCCACCCTCATAGTAGTTTGCGTGCGCGGGACGCACGGGAAGGCGCACGACGATGGGGGCGATCGATTTGAGTTGAGGCGAACTCGCGAGGAGGAGATTCTCCATTGCCGGCGTTTGGAACACGCGGTCGTAGGAAGCGTGCAGCAGCAGGTTCAACGACGGCACATAACGGGAAATTCCGATGCGCGGACTCCAGCCGGACTGGCGCGCGACAAATCCGTAATGATCGAAGCGAAGCCCCGCCCCTACGTTCCAATTGTTCCGGTGCCATTGGTCCTGCGCGTAGGCTGCCGGCTCGATATCCCAATGCCGGTCTGCAAATTGAAACGGCGTTTGTGTTCCTGGGTCAAATTGCAAAGGATCGGTAATCTTGTATTGCAGGGCCTCATGAACGGGACTGAAGAGGCTGTCCAGACCGGCTTTCCAATCATGATGGCCGCGGTGCCCGGCGAGATCGGAGCGAAGATAGCCTTCGCGGTAGCCGCGGTCCTGAGAAACGACGACGGGCGTTGAAGCTGGATTCGAGCGCAGCGTTGCGTTGGAGTCGCGCACGCTGCCGGAGAGATTCAGTAACAGGTCTTGCGAGATGGGATGTTGAAAATAGACTTGGCCGCTGGTTTCCGTGTCGGCGATGTCCTGACGCTGTCCCGCGTTTTGCTGGATGAGTTCATTGGGGACGAGAAAGCGCACGGCGTTGTGCGTCACCGTGATTCGCAGGCGGTCCCCACCGGAGAAATCTCGTTCGTAGGAACCCGAGAAGCCGGCGGCGTTTCCCCGGTTGGTGAAGTTCTGCAAGACCGGAGGATCGAGATAGCGGCCGGTATGAAATCCGTCCACGCTGGCCGAAAAGCGGTTCGCGCCGCGAACGAAGGAGAACCCCGCGGATCCATTTGCGGTGGAAAAACTTCCGCCGCTGGCATCCAGCTGGCCGTGGA
>QHYL01000152.1 GCA_003224105.1 Acidobacteriota bacterium
CAACGGCTTCTTCCACGGATCCGTACGCCGTCAGCAGCAACACCGGGATGGTAGCGTCCGCCTGCTTCGTCTCCCGCAAAACGTCCAACCCCGACGCCCCCGGCATCTTCAAATCGGTGATCACCAGCAAATACCGGCGCGCGCGCACCTTTTGGATTGCGGCGGCGCCGTCCGGCGCTTCGTCCACGGAGTATCCCGCGCGCTCCAACGCCTTCCGCATCATGGCGCGCAATTCGGCTTTATCTTCAACAAGCAGGAGAGGTTCCATCTCTCTCGTTTCTACCACGAATCCAGGTATGTTCAGGGAACAACGGCACCCACGTGTGCGGAGAAGGGAAGCACCGAGTCAGCAAATGGCTCCAGACCAATAGTTTCACGAACGCTCTTGAATCGGCGAGCGAAAAGGGGAGTGCTATGCAGGGTTCAAAACGTGACAAGAGCCCGGCCGCGCATGGAACGCAACCAGCTCTCCTAAGACTTAGAACCTACAAATTAAGAGTATTTTTACCGCGCCCACCCCGGGTCTCCCCCGGCTTTCCTCAACTCTGCTTCCATGTCGTCCAACTGCTGCCGGAGCTGCGCTAATTCCTTTTTCTTGGCGTCAATTTTGGCTGTCTTGTCACTGACTTCGGCTCGGCTGTTCTGTTCCTTCATCGCTTTCGTTGGATCGGCGTAGTACTGCACCGAAGACTTTTCCAACTCCCGCTGGAGAATGTCCAATTCTTTTTCCGTCTTGGCGATCTTATCGTGCTGTTCGCTGAAGCGTTTCCTCCAGGCTTTTTCGCCGTTGGGGTCTTCCTTCTGCGCGGGGTCCTCGTTTTTTTTTGCGTCGGCAGTTTGAGCTCCACCTGCAGCCGCTTCCGTACCGCTCGTTGTGGCTCCGGCCGCAGACGCGTTTTGTATTTCCGGTTTGTCCGGTGCCGCCGGCTTTATGTCCTCGTCCGTATAAACTTTCTTGGCCTTCTGCGCGTCCTTCTTCTGTTTTCCCTCGCGCGCTTTTCTTGCGGCGTCGGCCACGGGATCGCCTGTCTGTTGCGAGGAACTCTGATCCTGAGCGTAGCCTGCGAATGCGTATAGGCACAGGCCCACCGCCATCAATGTCACTTTCATCCAGTCGTTTTTCCGCATTTATCCCAGCCTTCCGGAGCTGTTGCGAAGCTCCTTCTCCCTGTTAGAAGTTAGATGCGACGCCGCTTTGATTCTACTGCTTCTGCAACCCTTCGCGGCATCGGAAGCGTAACAATAAACTCCGCCCCGCCTTTCGGACAGTTTCTCACCTCCACGTGTCCGCCGTGCTGGACGATGATTTTCTGCACGACCGCCAATCCCAGTCCCGTTCCGTTGCTTTTCGTCGTAAAAAACGGCCGAAATAACTTTGGCATCGCCTCCGTCGTAATGCCCGGCCCATTATCCGTAATAATGAGGCGCTGCCATCCTGTCTCATTGCTTTCGACCACTTCTCCGCGAAGCACCACGCGCCCGCCTCCTTCGGCCTCCGCGCACGCTTCTGCAGCGTTCCTTGCCAGATTCAACAAAGCTTGCCGCAGCAGCCCTTCATCCCCGGCCACGTCGCCAAAGCTTCCTGTGCATTCGATCGCCACTTGCGGCATCGCTTGCACCACTTCCGCCACAGCGCGACCCACCACTTCTTCCAAGTCCACACGCTCCTCGGGAATCTCCAGCGGCCTCGCGTATTTCAAAAACTCGGCCACCATGTGGGTAATGTTTCTAGTCTGCTCCACAATTTTCTTTGCATAATCCGCGGATTCGTTCGGCGAAGCGTCCGGAATCAACTGCGCGTATCCCGAGATTGTCGCCAGCGCGTTCTTGAATTCGTGGGCAATTCCCGCGGACAATTCTCCCAGCGCCGCCAAGTTTTCCTTAAGCTGCATCCGCTGTTGCAGCGCCGCAAGTTCCGTCAAGTCCGTCAGCAGGCAAATGACCCCGCTAATTTCCCCTTCGCCGCGCCGGATCGGCGAAATCGTGACGCCCAAATGCCGCGTGTCTCCTGCCGGCGGAACATGCTCGACTTCTTCTCTTCGGAAGATTCTTCCTGTTTCCAGGCAGATTCCAACCAGTTTGGTCAGCTGTGAATTCTCTCCCAGCGCCTCGCTGTATCGCCGGAATCCTAGTCCGCGAATCCCCAGCGCTTGCTCTGCTGCGGGATTCGCGGTGGAAATAATGCCGGTCGCGTTCACTACCACCAAGCCAGCCGGCATGTTGCGGGTGACTTCTTCACTCAGGCGCTCGGTCTGCTCGGCGCGTTCCTTCTCAATCTTGTGCAGCCGCTCAAGCTCTTTCTCCTGCTCGCGCAATTGCTGGATCACGCCCTGCATCGAAGCGGCCATGAATGCAGAGGCGTTCTCCGTGCGTGGCGCGCCCGCCGCAATTTTTTCTTGTTGTTCTTCTTTGCTGCTCTGAAAAAACTTGCGCAGGAGATACACCGCTACACCTGCTACTGCCAGCGCCGCAATCCCAAGTCCGGCGATAATCTCCCAGACGTGCTGTGTGCCGCTGCCGCTTTGGAGCATCCCCGACATCGAATCTGTTACCTAGCTCCTTCTTCTAACTTACCGTCTCGCATTCGCGCGTGAAACCCGTTCACCGCAAGATTCCTCGAAGTTCGGGCCACTGTCCGCCAATTAACGGCCCAAGGTAGACAATCGCCAGTGCCCCAATTCCCAAGAACGTTCCCAGCGGCAACTGGTATTGGCTTGCAATCTTCCACCGCAAGCCGTTTACAGTTCCCAGCCCTCTCCGGCTGCCACGTTCCGCCAGACCGCGCTGCCAACCGCTTAGGTACAACCCCGCTACCACGCTCAATCCAATTACGCTGCCGAGCAGGCTTCCCAACAAAATGGTCCAAAACGTTCCGCGCAATCCCACAAACGCGCCCACCATGGCCATCATCTTCACGTCGCCCAAGCCCATGCCTTCGCGCTTGCGCACCAATTTGTAGCCAGCGGCCAATCCCCACAGCAAAAAACTTCCAAAAGCCGCGCCTAGGATCCCATCAACAAGCCCTGCCGCATTGGGTTGCAAATGTTGGTGCAGCAATCGCCAGCTCAACGACTGCCCAAAGCCGCCGCTTGGTGGCACAAAGGCGGAAAGCAACAATCCCGCCGCGAATCCCGGCCAGGTCACTAGATCCGGCAACAGCCGCACCCGCAAATCCGTAATCGTCAGAACGATGATCAGACCTGTAAAAAACAGCCACTTTACCGTCGCTTGCGTAATTCCGTATTCCAGATATGCCGCCACAAACAACAACCCGGTTGACAGCTCCACTAGCGGGTACATCACCGAAATCGGTTCGCCGCAGCTCCGGCATTTTCCCCTCAGCCAAATCCACGCGAACACCGGCACGTTGTCATAAAACTTGATGGCTGTTCCGCACCTTGGACAGCGCGATCCCGGTGAAACAATCGAAAGGTCCTCCGGAATCCGCGTGATGCAGACATTCAGGAAGCTCCCGATCACCAGCCCAAAAAGAAAAAAATATATGCCGTAGACAGTGGCCACAGTTGAGTCGGCCATCCTGCGGCCGCGCGTGAAGTCGGCTGCTTCGCAGCCGCTTCTACTAATTTCCCACAGCCGTGCCGCCCTCTCAACAAACGCGCTCTTACCCGTGCCCCATCTCTAACGTCTTCTTCTCTCCATTTCCTCTGCGCGCTTTGCGTAGCTCTTCCGGCTTTTCCCTCTTTCTTTTCTTCTGAAACTGCCGACTGTAAACTGTTAGCTGCCAGTTCCTTCCATGAACTTCTTGGAACGCAAAATCCGCCGCTACGAGCATCGCCGTTGGACTACTGACGACAACCGCCGCGTT
>QHYL01000153.1 GCA_003224105.1 Acidobacteriota bacterium
ACATTTCCCCGCAGGCCATGGAACTGGCGAAAAGCCGGGCCAACGAAAGACTGCGCTTTCGGCTTGGCGATCTTGGCGATGTCGAAGACGGTTACTTTGAGTTGATTCTGGTTCTGGATGTAATCGAGCACTTGCAGGATTATTTCGGGTTCCTGAGCGACTTGAAGGACAAAGGGCGGCACAAAATCTTTCACATTCCGCTGGACCTCTGCGCGCAAACCGTTTTGCGCAAGGACGCGCTACTCAAGCGGCGCGACATGTACGGGCACCTGCACTATTTTACGAAGGAGACGGCGCTGGAAACGTTGCGCGAGGCGGGCTACGAGATTTTGGACTATTTTTATACACCGCGTGCGAACGCGCTCGGGGCGGCTGCGACCCAGCGGCTCCTCAAGCTGCCTCGGAAGGTTTTCTTCGCGCTTCACCAGGACTTAGCGGTGCGCGTCCTGGGCGGCTACAGCCTGCTGGTGCTGACCCGATGATCTCGATGCGCCCGTGGGATAGAATCCATATTTATTTATAGATTCGGCCTTTCAAGTTGTAGTAACCTCATTATTAGCCGCCGGGAGATCCAAAGCGATAGTCCAATGCCTATAAATATAAAAAACCCGGAAACCGAAGAACTGGCGCGGCAACTCGCCAAGGAAACGGGCGAGACCATCACAGAAGTGATTAAGAAGTCTCTGCAGGATCGCTTGCAACGTGTTCGGGGAAGGCGTCATGCAAGAGGATTACCCGAGCAGGTTGCCGACATCCTGCAACGCATGGACGGACTACCAACCCTTGATGAGCGATCTGAAGACGAGATCTTAGGCTACGACCAGAACGACGCGCCCGGCAACAGACGGCCGGACGGTGGCCCGCGTGGTGATTGATACTTCCGCTCTATTGGCAATCCTTTTTGGCGAACCTGAACGCCAGAGATTCCTAAAGTTACTTAGCGAATCGAGTATCCGGTTATTGTCCGCAGCGAATGCTCTGGAAACGGCAATCCTTGTGGAGGCGCGCCGAGGAGAAATTGCGGGCCGGGAACTCGACCTTTTTCTCCATCGCACGAAAATCGAAATCGCCGCGGTTGATGCCGACCAGGTTGCCATCGCGCGATACGCCTGGCGAAAGTTCGGCAAGGGCCGGCATCCGGCAGCGCTGAATTTTGGGGACTGTTTCTCGTACGCATTGGCGAAAACTTCGAGTGAACCACTGCTTGCCAAGGGCGCGGATTTCCCGGAAACCGACTTGCAATTGCTTTAGTTTCAGAGCGTAGCTATTCGAAGAGGTCGGGGTGTGCGCGGGAGATGCGCTGCCAGAGAGGCTGGAACTGGAACCAGCCCGCCAGGTGCGTGCCGACCAAGGCGTAAGTATTCTTCGCCGTTTCGTGGGGAATTCGCTGCGGCTGGCCCGCGGCTTCGGCGAGAAGTTGCGCCTGGCAGGAGCGGTCCATGGTAATGAACCACCAGGCGGCCTCGTCGACTGTGTGGCCAACGGTCAGGAGGCCGTGATTCCGAAGGATGGCGGCTTTTTTCATACCAAGGGCCCGACCGATGCGGTCGCCTTCGGAAGTTTCCTCGACGATGCCGGTGTAATCGTCGAAAACCGCGTGATCTTCATAAAACGCGCAAGCATCCTGCGTGAGAGGGTCCAGGCGGCGGCCGAGCGAGGACCACGACTTGCCGTAAAGGGAATGCGCATGCGCGGCGGCGACCACGTCGGGGCGGGCGGCGTGAATGCGCGAGTGAATGGCAAACGCGGCGAGATTCACTTCCGCATGGCCTTCGACAACGCTGCCGGAGTGATCCACCAAAATCAGATCAGAAACGCGAATCCGGCCGAAGTGCAAACCGAAGGGGTTGACCCAGAAACAATCGAGGCGCTCGGGATCGCGCGCGGTGATATGGCCGGCGACACCTTCGTCAAAACCAAATTCGGCGAAGAGCCGAAAAGCGGCGGCGAGGCGTTCCTTGCGATGGCGGCGCTCTTCGGCGGGAGAAGTGAAAACGGGCGGACGCGGAATGCGGTCCATGAATGTGGCGTGAGACTGAGGCGCAGGCGCAGGTTGCGGCATGGGGACCTCCACGGGAATGAGGTGGGCGAAAGGAATTGTGCCTTAACAAAACGAGGTTGGGAAGAGAAATGAGCCCAGAAAAGCGCCGCACAGTCAGAAACCTGTTGAAAAGAAAAACGCCCCGGGGAGCGAGGCGCTTTCAAATTCAAACGGATAGCCAGACCACAGTGTTACGGCTTGGTTGGTGTGGTGGCCGGCGCTGCAGGCTTGGCGGCAGGCTTCTGTGCAGGAGCGGCGCCACCCTTCACCGGGTAGGCCGAATCGTAAAGGCGCACGATGTCCTGCGTGACGTCAATCTGCGTGGAAGCGTAAAGAATGGGAGTGTTCTGAGCCGAAGAGTCCAGGACCATGGTGTAGCCGTTCTCGCGGGCATAGCGATCGAGCACGTCCACCATCTTGCGGCCGATGCGGTCGATGACTTCACCCTGCGCCGAGTTCAAGTCTTCCTGAAGCTCGTTGTTCAGGCGATCGAAGCGCTGCGTGGCTTTCTGTCCCTGCTGGGTCAAACGTCCAATTTCGTCCTGGCTGCACTTGCCTTCGCAGGCAGCGAGGCGCTGGCGCAGATCGTTGATCTGTTTGTTCAAGTTTTCCAGCTCAGTCTGACGCGGAGCGAACTGGGACTGGAGTTCGGCGGAAGCTTGTTTGCCCTCGGAGGTATTTCCGATGGCGCCGCGAATGTTGATGACGCCAACCTTACCCAGCGAGGACGATGGAGCGGAGGCAGACGAAGACGCGGGCGACTGTCCGCGGACCGCAGCGACAATCAAAAGACCGGCAGCGGCGAGGGCAGCCGTGTACTTCATGATTCTGGAATTCACTTTATTCTCCTTATTCATTGGTACGATTCGGAAAGCTGGACAACGGATAGAAGCCAGCTAAACCTGAAACTTTTGACCGCTCCCCTAGCGGCAAAATCGAGGCCATTCCAAACGTGAAAGTATAGCCGACGCGCTTCCTTTCCCGCAATTGGAAAATTCGTAAACTGGTCAATCGCCACGCCGAACGTGGGCGAGCCGGGAATGCCCAGAGTCTGATGCGTCTTGAAGGGACTCGAGATGGTATCCACGATGGAAACGGTGTTGCTCCCGAAGTTGGACGTGAGAATCGCGCCCGTCTGGGGATTAATCGCCAGCGAAGTCGGGTTGATGCCAACGCTCACAGAACTGCCGCCACCAGTGTCCGGGTTGAACTGCGTGATGGAGTTCGTGCCGCTGGAATTGGCGTAAAAAGTGCCGGGATGCGCGGTGTTGGTAAAGACAGTTGGATCGAAAACAATGCCCGTGGGCGTGCTGGAAACAAAGCCAGAGGAGATTGTGTTACTAAGAACGGGAGTGGCGAAGCCAATCTCGACAACGTCGAGCGAGCCTGTCGGGCCGAGGCCGCTGCTCAAAGTGACAGCTGTGACCACCGCAATGCCTTGGTTGTTTGTGCCACGATCGGGATCGATGGCCACAGCGATTGGCGATTGAACGCCGCCGATGCTTGTGGCCGTCAGAGTCGTGGGAGGCGTCGTCCCAGATGGCGGGAACAAGGACCCAAGATCGAGGAGGCTGATCGTGTTTGACCCCGTATTGGCGACAAGGGCCGCTCCCGTAGCGTCATTGATTCCCACGCCGGTTGGACTGGTTCCCGTATTGACGTCGGGAACTTTCTGCACCGGCGGATTTTGCGTTAGATCAAGAACAGAGGCAGTGTTCGTGCCATGGTTGGCGACGACAGCCAAGCCCAGCTTTTGACTGATGGCAATGCCCTGAGGACCAGTGCCGACAGAAATGGGGCTGCCGATTGGCTGGCCAAATGTCAAATGCGCGGGGTTCAAGTCGAGTTCCACGACGCTATTGCAACCGGAAACACTGACCAGACCGATGGGAGAGAAAGGTCCGTTTGCAATTTGATCCGCGAGCGCAATCGAGGTGGGCATGGTATTTATGGGATTGTTATTCGAGTCCGTGCAGACTTTGTCGAGGGGCACGGACTGAACCACGAGGAAGTCGACGACGTTGGACTGCGCGCCCTGGCTTAAAACGTCAAGCGCATAGTGGTGAGGCGCAGAGAGAAGCGCTGCGGGAATCGTGACATCCACTTCGCGGCCATTAGGAGCAATGCTGTCCACAGTGCCGCCCTGCGTGGTGATGTCCACTCCATCCAGGCGCACCTGCAAGCCGGAAACGAAACCGGTGCCAAAGATTTGAACACCGTGCAGAGGTTGCGTGGACGTGAGAGTCCCTTGCGGCACGCGGGCGTTCGGGATGCCACCGATTGCGCCGGGGCCTGGCGCCAAGCTGGGAACAATGACCTCGGAAATATGGGTAGGTTTGGGCGCGTTGGTCGCAGAAGGTCCAAGGTTCACGATTTCAATCTGGCCAGCAGTGGGAGCAGGAGGACTCGTGCTGGTCACGGGGGCGCCGGATTCAAGCACGAAGGCCTGGTTAGTGGCAGGGTCTACCGCGAGACCGCCCCAAAGAGTAAGACACGAGGACGTGCCGCAGTCTCCAGTCGCGTTGGAGTTGGCGCCGTTCTGGACGGGGAAAGAGACCGCGCTGGGACCGAACCCACTCACGATGGCGTATCTTTGGCGCGAAACGGGGTCGGAGACGGAAACAAGCCCGAGTTTCGGGTTATAGGAGACGAGCGCGTTTATGTATGGCTGCCAGGCTACTTCCGTGGTGGCGAGCAATTCCGGCGCGCTGGAACAAGTGGTGGTCAAAGCCGTGCAGTTTGCAAAGAAAGTGATGGAGGAAACGGTTTGATCCAAGCCACTGAGCAAGTCGATCTGCGGGCCGTTTGTGCCGGTGGAGTTGGCGTCGGCGAGCGCCGCAGTGCTGGTAATCGGATTGATCGCTATCCCTTGCGTGGTTCCGCTGTTGGACACGCTAAAGGTTAAGTCCGGACTGCCGTAAAAAACAGTGCCGCCTGAACCTGAATCGCTGACCGTCGCATTGGGCACGACGTAAGTAAAACTATTGCTGCTGGTAACGGTGGCGTTAAAAACGCCGTTGAAAAGTGCCGCGTTGGCAGCGTTTCCCGGAGCTACTCCGGATATCAGGGCCGAACCGGCGTTGCCAGGAACCATGGAGAACGGGCAGGGATTTGTCGTGCTGGTGGGAGGGGGCAAAGGAGGCGGGCACTGCGTGGGATCAATCGTCACGGTTACCAGCCCTGCCGCAAGCGTAGAAGACTTTAGCACGTTTGAATTTGAGGGCTTGGTGACGTCCACGCCGCGAACCACTCCCGAGCCGCCCGGGGAGACGAGTGCCAAATGATTGTGGGGCGACACGGCGATGCGCGGATAGGTGCCCGTATTCAGAGTGACTTGAGAAAAGAGGCATTGACCATTCTTGTTCGACTGGTTGATGGCCTGGTCGAGGAGACACTCGTTGGGAGGGCTTGACGGAGAGTCTGGATTCAAATTGACGATAAAACCGAGGTTGGTCAGGGACGTCGGAGAAGCGGAGGAATAGGCGACAAGCGCGAGATTGGAATCCGAATCGACTCCAATCGAGTAGGGCATAGGCTCTGGGCAAACTGAGGTACCCTGCGCGTTAGCAAGAACGGTGAATGGGAGACTCACACTGAACGGCGTGATGGGAGAAGGGTTCCCGGGGATGTTCAAAACTGTAACGCTTTGCCCAGTGGAAGTGGCCTGTTTGCAACTGCCGTCCGCATTTGTTGTGGTGGTTTGGGTGCCGTAGTTGACCACGGCGACGGTGTGGTTCGTGCGATTTATGGAAAGACCCGTCGGCACGTTAAGCGGGGCAGTCGTTGTGCTCGTCACCTGGCCCAAAGAGGTCAGCGAATTATTTCCGATGCTGAAGAATTCGACCGCGTTGGAACCCGTTTCTGCGACCGCGAGAACACCCAGCGTCGGGTCAATATCAATCGCGCTGGGATTCAATCCGGCAGGAAACGCGGTTGCTGACTTTGTTGGGGGACTGGTCGAATAGTCCGGAAAAACGGCCATGTTCGTAACCGAAGGATTGTTCGGAACAGGGGCAGGCACGGAATTGCTGGCGACATTGAGGGGGTAGAGGCCGGGACTGCCAGCAATCTGATTTGCGGAAATTACGGTGATCAACCGGCGTGAACTGGAAGGATGGCTCGAGTCGAGTGAAAGGATGTTTCCAGGAGACTGGAAAAACACCTTGGCGAGCTGGCCACCGTCTCCGAAGTAGCCCCCGTCAACGATGACGTGGGTAGCCTGAGTGTTGGCCCCCTGAACGACATCGTCAGGAACCGTGGCGGTGCTCGTGGGCCGCACGGGAATGACAGTGAACGAGCCTGCGCCTGTCGCGGTGCACGCCGTCCCCGCGGCATTGCCATTACATGTCTGGGCTGAATCGACGATGGAAATGGTAAAGGGACCTGCGGCTAGAAGGTCGTGAGCATTAAGGCGAAGGCGCGCTCCC
>QHYL01000154.1 GCA_003224105.1 Acidobacteriota bacterium
AGAAATTCCGTTGGCTGGCGCAAGCCCATCAGTATCCACGTATACTTTTCCCCTCGCGCGTAACGAGGGCTCTCGAGCTTGCTAGCTCGTGCGAGGTCCTATGCAGAAAATCACCGTATTGATCGCCGATGATCACACTATCGTCCGCCGGGGACTTCGCTCCCTGCTGCAGACGGAAAAGGATATCGAAGTCATCGGAGAGGCTGACACGGGCCGGCAAGCCGTGCAACTTGCTGTCGCACTGAAGCCCGACGTAGTCCTCATGGACATCGCCATGCCCATGCTTAACGGGCTGGAAGCCACTCGACAAATCATCAGGCAGGCGCCTTCTTCTCGCGTGCTCATCCTGTCTTCGTACAACGATGATGAATACGTCCACGAGTTAACCGAGGCTGGCGGTGCAGGGTACTTGTTGAAGCAAGCCGATTTTACTGACGTTGTCAGAGCGATCCGAGAAGCTAAAAAGGGCAACGCTTTCTACAGTCCCGCTATCTCCCGGAGGCTTACAGATCGCTATCGCGAAACCATCGTCGGCGGCGTTCCGGTCAAAAAGCGCACCGATTTGCTGACTTCCCGTGAAATCGAAGTCCTTCAGTTGATCGCCGAAGGTGAAAGCAACAAGCAAATCGCTGCTGAACTCGGCATCAGCGTGAAAACTGTGGAAAGGCACCGCCAGCGGCTGATGGACAAGCTCGCAATCCACGACATTGCGGGGCTTACGCGTTACGCGATTTCCAAGGGTCTCATTGAAACCAACGTCGCTGCTCCAAAGAGCATGCTTCCTGCCATGTGAACGAAAAAGAGGCCGCCCGATACGTATCGGACGGCCCCGTCAACCCATGTGTCGGTATTCGTTGGTTATTAGAAAATGATGGTGCCAGCCGCTAGTTCGCTGTTCGCTCCTAGCACACTACCGGCCGCCAGAAGCGTGGCTGCTTGCACGGTAGTGGGGGCTGCCAGAGTTGTGGTGGCTGCTGAGACCGTACTTCCATTCACCATACTGCCGGTGATTATCTTCGTTCCAGCTGCCAATGTACTGCCGCCAGCGACGAGAGCGGGACTCGCTATTGATACGCTTCCGGCGACGGTCGTCGAGCCCATCATGGTGAGGCCAAGAACCAAGGAGCTTCCGGCGGCGATGGAAGTGCCCGCTGTCACGAAGCTGCCTGCGCCCAAGCTGGTGGTGGTCACCACGCTGGTATCCTGTGCCAAAACCGTTCCGGAGGCCGTGGCGACGCCATTAATTACGCTTCCGGCTGCTACAAAGCTGTTAGCTCCGAGCATGCTGCCCACAGCGATCGTGGTGCTTGCAGACACCTGCCCGGGCCCAACGAAAGCGGAGCCATTACCCAAGGTGCTGCCAACCGCAATGGCGCTGCCGCCGGCTAAGGAAGAGGCGACCACGATAAACGTGTCGGATGGAAGCGTGGTGGACACCTGAAAGGTGGCTCCGTTCACGGTGCTGCCAGCAGCGACAACGGTTCCGGCAGCCAAAGTGCTCCCTGCCTCAATCGTGCTGCCTGCAGAAATTGTCGTTCCAGGCCCGAGAACGGTTGTGGCTGCAAAAGCGGAACCCGGCGCGAGTTTGCTCCCTGAGGCCAGCACTGTGTTGCTGGTCACAGTCACGGTGTCGCTCAAAGTCTTTCCTTTCTTGAAACGATCCCCGTTCAAGACACTGTCGGCGGCGATGAAGCTACCGGCTGCTAGCTCGCTGTGATCGGCAAGAGTCATGCTTTGCTCGATCATAATGGTTCCGTTGACCACGGCGGTCCCGACCAGAGTGGTATTTCCAGCTATTACGACAGTTCCGCCGTCAGTTTGTGCGTAACCCGGAGCGGGTAACAAGCCGATCGGAACGAAGCCAGCTAGGAGCGCGGCCGCCAATAGCGTGATTGATTTCTTCCCAACATGAATTGCTTTGCGCATTTTAACCTCCGTTTTTCCCTTTGCTTTTCTTTCTTGTGTCCTGAGGTTTTTTTGCGGAGTCAGTATCCCGCTCCACTCGCTTGGACTTTGAGTTCGATTTCGTTTCGCTGTCACTTGAACTTAGATCGCCTCATTTGTACACAGGTTTACAAATAAGGACGGGTGAGGCGTGCGGAACTCCCGCAAGCCTCTTCCCATCCAATTGCGGCTGGGTTAGTTGATGTTGGATTTAAAGAACCCCGGTGGATCCTTAGATCACCATGGTGCTGGCTGCCAACACGGAGCTGGCCGCGACGGTACTGCCCGAAGCCAGAACAGTGGAGCCAGTTACGACTGTCGCTGCGCTGAGAGTGGTCGCCGAGGCAACGCTCGATCCATTCACAACGCTGCCAGCCGCCACAACGGTGCCCGCTGCCAGTGTGCTGCCGCCCGCCACAATCGCGGTGTTGGCAACTGCAACGGATCCGGAGGCAAACGTGGTTCCGGCGATCATCGTGCTGGTAACCAACGCGCTGCCAGAGGCAAGGGTTGTGCCCGCGGCGATAATGCTGCCGCCGCTGAGGCTGGTCGCTGCCACGATAGCAGTGCTGGTGGCCAACGACTGGCCACCGGAGATTGCCACCGCGTTAACGATGCTGCTGGCCGCCGCAAAGCTGCCGGCTCCCAGCACGCTGCCCGTTGCAATCGTGGTGGCGCTCACCACGCTCGAACCAGCCGCGATTGCTGTGCCGCTGGCCAACGAACTGCCAGCTGCGATCGTGCTGCCCGCAGCCAGAGTGGAAGTTCCGGAGATGGTCGTCGCCGAAACCAGTGTGGTCGCAGAGCTGAAGCTCGAGCCGTTCACAACACTGCCCGCGGCGATAACGCTGCCCGCGGCCAACGTGCTGCCCGCTTCAATCGCGCTGCCCGCCGCGAGAGTGGTTCCCGCAGCCAGCATCGTGCTGGAGGCCAAACTGGAACCAGCCGCAACCGTGCTGCTTGCGGCCAGTACCGACGCGCTATTCACGGACGTGGCTTCCGCGAGCACGGTGGACGTTGCAATGGATGCACCGTTCACCACGCTGCCCGCGGCTACCACAGTACCTGCTGCCAGCACGCTACCCGAGGACACCACCGTGGCGCCGACGACGCTAGTCGAACCGGCAACGATGGTGCTGCCCGAGACAGTTGTGGCTCCGGCGATCGTAACCGCTCCCGAGGCAACTGCACTTCCGGTACCCCATGCAAGTGCCGGAACGGGGAATTGGGACAGGCACAACAGCCCGGTCATCAGGGCCGCTGCGACTATTTTCCCTATCTTTGTACTCATCTTGATTTCTCCTTGAGCTTGACTTTGCGCTGCGGAGCGAGCTTCCACCCCACAATTTACGCAACGGGCTGAATGCGCTAAGTTTGGCCATTCCTTCCAGCTCAAGTAAGTGGGAAAAACCCGCGCCTAAATGGGTTCATGACCCCAATCTAGCAGGGCTAGCCGCCTCAACGTGCGGAAAACAAACAATACTTTCCCGATGAGACTTTTTTGCGGCGGGATCGCGGCAACGGACAGATTTCTAACTGGTACTGCACAAACAGGCGCAGGGTATTTAAGGGTAGCCAAAATCAGTTGAGGCGCCAAGCACCCTGGACTTTTGGGTCCAGGATGCCAGTGCCTCTTTTTGCCGCAAGCTAAGGTTGCTACAAGGCTTTGTTAAGGAGCCACAGTCAAGTTG
>QHYL01000155.1 GCA_003224105.1 Acidobacteriota bacterium
GGACGGCGTGCACAATCCCGTCGCCCTAAGAAACCTTGGTGCCATGACTCCAGGTACGCGCCTCGTCATCTACGAGACGGGCGGCAATAAATCCGCCATCGGAACAGCGACGGTTGTTTCTGTTGACGCGAGCGACCCCAAGAATCCCCTGATCACGATCAAAGCGGGAAAACCTCTCGCGAAACCGACAACCTTGGCGCAAATCAAATCCAACAAGCTTTTTGCCGATTCGCCGCTGGTGCGGCAGGGCCGCCTCTCCGTCGTTCCTCTGACCGCAGCCCAATACAAAGCCTTGACCGGCGACTGATTGCGCAAACGCGCGTATGATGCGGAGCGGTCCAGGAGGCCGGTTCTCATGAAGCACTCCTTCGTCGTCTTTGCGCTTTTATTCGTCACGACCGCGTTTGCCCAGCAGCAAACGCCGGAAATCCGCTTCCAGTCCGTCCCGGATTTTCTGAAGCTTCCTCCTGATCTTTATCTTGGCGAAGCCACGGGAGTCGCGGTCAATTCCAAAGGGCACGTTTTTGTATTTTCGCGCGGCAGTACCACGGGACCAGCCTACGGCGCAGCCTCCGCCCAACTGCTCGAGTTTGCGCCTGACGGAAAATTTATCCGCGAGATTGGTCATCATCTCTACGCCTGGTCCTTTGCTCACACCGTGAAAATCGACAGGGACGACAACGTCTGGGTGACCGACAAGGGCTCGGACATGGTCATCAAGTTCAATCCCGAAGGCCGCGTCGCGCTTGTTTTCGGCCGCAAGCAGGAAGCTTCCGACGAAGGTACCGAGCCGCTGAAGCATGTGAAGCCGCCCTTACCACCAGTTGACGGCATGTTTCGCCAGGTCACCGATGTGGCCTGGGACTCGGCGGGGAACACATTCATCAGCGACGGCTACATCAATTCGCGTGTTGCTAAGGTCGATAAGGACGGCAACTGGCTGACGTCCTGGGGCGAGCCCGGCGCGCAACCCGGCCAGTTCAACGTTCCGCACAGCATTGCCGTGGACGCCCACGACCACATCTATGTCGCCGACCGCGGCAACCGCCGCATCCAGGTTTTCGATACGGCCGGAAAATTTCTTCGCCAATTTACGATCGATGTGCCCGCTCCCGCCGATGCTCGCCCCGCCATCGGCAACAAACCAACCTCTACGACCGGGACCATGTCGCCCGGCGCTCCGTGGGCCATCTGCATCACCCCCGGGCCGAATCAGGTTCTCTACGCCTCGGACGCATTTCCCGGGCGAATTTACAAGCTCACTCTCGATGGAAAAGTGCTTGGCGTCCTTGGCAAGTCTGGCAAACCACTTGGCCAGTTTGGCTGGATTCACGAAATCGCTTGTCCCAGCGAAAACGAGCTTTTCGTCGCGGAACTTCTCAACTGGCGCATCCAGAAGCTGAGCCTTGAGGCTACGCACTAACGCCGCGAACCATGGTTTTGAGCCCTGCAACGAACCTGTGATAATCTTTTCTCCCGCGCGCATATTCTTTAGCGCTCGATAGCCCGCAACGTTATGTCCAATACTCTTCTCCCGATTCGCGAAGTAGCGCGCAAACTCGAGCTCCCCGATAAGTATTTCGAGCAAATTGGCTCGGAAAGCGGCAAAGTCCGCCTCGAACTGCTGTCCGATCCCTCTTTCAAGCAGCGCGGCAAGCTGATCATCGTCACGGCGACTACGCCCACCGCGGCTGGCGAGGGCAAAACGGTTACGGCCATCAGCCTTACGCAAGGCTTGGCGCACATCGGCAAAAAAGTCGTCATCACCTCCCGCGAGCCATCGCTCGGTCCCGTGTTTGGGATGAAGGGCGGCGCGGCTGGCGGCGGCCTTTCGCAAATCGAGCCCAGCTCGAAAATCAACCTTCACTTCAACGGCGATTTTCACGCCATCGCCTCGGCGCACAATCTGCTCGCGGCACTGGTGGACGCGCATCTCTTCCACGGCAACGAGCTACATCTCGATCCCGCGCAAATTACCTGGCCGCGCACCATGGATATGAACGACCGCGCGCTGCGCCACATTCGCCTCTCGCTCGATAGCAAGAAGGAAGACGCCAACCGCCAGTCCGGCTTCATTATCACCGCGGCTTCGGAAATCATGGCTATCATCGCCCTTGCGCGAGACCGCAAGGACCTGCGCAAGCGGCTGGACGCGATCATTGTTGGCGTCACGCGGGAGGGGAAACCGGTTTGCACAAGAGATTTGTCTGCAACCGGCGGCGTGATGGCGCTGCTGAGCGAAGCGATCCTTCCCAATCTTGCCCAAACCACCGACAGCACACCCGCTTTTGTCCACGCCGGGCCGTTTGGGAATATCGCACATGGCACGAGCAGCTTGATCTCTCAGGAAATGGGCTTGCGCCTCGCGGATTATGTCGTGAATGAATGTGGTTTCGCCGCCGATCTTGGCGCGGAAAAATATTTCGACATCGTCATGCAACAATCGGGCATCGTGCCTTCGGTAGCTGTGCTGGTCACGACCGTGCGCAGTATGAAAAACCAGGGAGAAGGCGTCTTCGAGCGCGGGCTGCCAAATCTCGGCAAACACATTGAAATTCTAAAGGGTTTCGGCGTGCCGATTGTTGCCGCGATCAATCGCTTCCCGGACGATTCTAATTCCGATCTGGAGAGATTGGCTGCATACTGCGAGGAGCGCGGTGTTCCCACGGCGCTTTCTGAAGGTTTTACCAAGGGCGGCCCAGGCGCGAAAACGCTGGCAGAAAAAGTGGTCGAGACTATCGCGAAGAATCCGTTTCCCAGCGTGCATCCGCTGTATTCGTTTGAAGCGCCGCTTGCGGACAAAATCAAGAAAGTGGCGCAGGAAGTCTACGGCGCGAACGGCGTAAAGTTCTCTGATCAGGCTGCCGCCAAACTGAAACAGTTTTCAGATTGGGGCTACGGAAAGCTCCCGGTTTGCATGGCGAAAACACAATACTCCTTGTCCGACGATCCCAAACGTCTCGGCGCCCCCACGGGCTGGACAAGCCTAAGCGGAGCCGGTGGTCTGGAGACGCGTTTCATCGAACCCGCGATGGTTCGTATTCCCGCGCAATGGTTCTGGGCGGGGTGCGAAATCGGAAGGGACGACGAGAAACCAGTTCATCGCGTGTGGGTCGATTCGTTCGAATTCGCCGCCCACCAAGTGACGAATGCCGGGTTCCGAAGCTTTCTAGCTGCAACCGGCGTCGCAGCGCCTCCCTGTTGGGCGGACCCAAATTTCAATGATCCCCAAATGCCGGTCGTGGCGGTTTCCTGGCATGAAGCCGCTGCCTATTGCGTTTGGTTGAGCCGAATGACAAACAAGCACTATCGCCTGCCGACCGAAGCGGAGTGGGAGTGTGCCGCCCGCGGCGGAGCGGAACAGTCTCTGTATCCCTGGGGAGATGCCCCACCCGAATCACTTCCCGATTATGCCAACCGCTGGAAGAGCGGTCCCGAGCCCGTGGGCCTGTTTGCGCCGAACGCATACGGCCTTTACGACATAGGCGACAACGTCCACGAGTGGTGCGCGGATTGGTACGACGCGGGTTACTACAAATATTCCCCAGAGCGAAATCCGCGAGGTCCCGCTGATGGAGTTCGCAAGGCTTCGCGAGGTGGTTCCTGGCGCCATCATATCAAGGCCAGCCGAAACGCCACGCGCTCCAGCATCCCGCCGGAGTTCCAATATGCGGACTACGGCTTTCGCATCGCGCGTTCCCTCGATCCTTAGCAGCATCGCAAGGTGTCGGAAGTCCTTTCGCGAACTTGTCATTTCACGCGAAACCCCAATATTTTCGCGTGTGCTGTTTGCGCACCCGGTACGTTGGTACTATAGAGAGCGGGCCAACACAAAGGGGTAGTATGGTTATCTGGACTGCCCAGCGCCTGGGTGGCCCAATGGACCTGGATACTCCATTTTCCGGGCCCCTGTCCCATGCCCTGGAGCACAAAGGACAACGAATTGTCTTCCGCAGAGGACAAAACCTCTTCGACCGTCTTGCCTTCGCAAGGATCCTTGAATTCCGCCCCGGAAGAGTCTCCGGTCGATGTAGGGCAAGAACATGCCCCTGAACATGCCAGTGAGCATGGTTCGTCCGCTTCACCTGCGGGTGAGCCGCCCCAAGTCGAATTGAAAGCCGATGCTTCGCCCGCGCAATCCGCCGAAGAACCGAGTGATGACGTCGCGGTCCCCCTTAAAACCAAACGTCTCCCAAAGGCAAACGCAGCGGCCCGCGAAGTTCGCGTCAACGTGACCGGCGCGCGCGTCGGAGGTGTTTCCGGCGAACGCGAACTCTTCAGCGAATCAGCCGCCACGGTTTTGGTGTTTGAGAAGGGAGGAGTGATCCGCCTGACCGCAGCGGTGGCGCCCGGCCAACTCCTTTTTTTAACCAACGAGGAATCCAAACGCGAAGTCGTTGCGCAGGTGATGCGCAAGCGCGTTTACCGCCCCACAGAATGCTACGTGGAATTTGAATTTACCGAGCCTACGCCAGGTTTTTGGGGTATGCAGTTTTCGGCAGCCACAGCGTTACTCCCTCAAGATGCAAAGGTAATTGCGGCCACCGAGATGATTTCATCCGCCGAAACGACGGACGACGAGCTTGTGGAAGCCGCTCCGCTTCATAGCTCGGAGGAAGTGGAATCCCTTAAGAGAGAAGTCGAAGCTTTGCGTAGCCAACTGGGCCAGCTCCAAACACAGGCTGAGCCTGCGCAAGTTGAACCGAGTGGCGCGATTTTCAAGTCGCCTTCCGTGTCGCCTGTGGATGCGCACCCACTCCAAGCCCCTCCAGCAGAGGCGCCTAGCTATCAAACCGAAAAAGTCGCTTGGGCTGAACTCACCGCCGACGTATCTCCCATGGAAGGCGAGCCCAAGCCCACGCGCGTGACTGCTGCGGATCACGATTTGCAGCCCAAGCCGGCGCTGGTCTTTCGCAAGTCGATGTTACCGCCCAAGCGGTCTTTCCGCGCACGCGGCCAATTTACTCCGGGCTTTCGGTCAGGAATGCTGCGGGTGGCAGTTCTGAGCGGTGTATTGGCCGCACTGATTGGCTTCGTCTGGTACAAGCATTGGCTGCCTTGGATGCACGAGTCAACAAAGTTTTCCGTTTCTTCCTTTGCGGGAGGGGTCACCACCAAGGTGGCTACCCCGGGAACGTCCACGGCCGCCAAGGCCAGCACGGGAATCAACGAGCCGCTCTCTGCAAAAGGAGCGACTCCAGGAACAGGTTCCTCGGCGGTCGCGGCCGCGAGCGAAATGGAAACCGGTTCTTCTGCCTACGAGGTCGTCGAGAAGCCTGCAACCCGTGAGAAAAGCAAGCTGGCGCCCACCATCACAAGAGCAAGGTCTTCGGCCATTGTTCCGGTGCCAGCAAAAATGGTCAATTCGGTTCCAACTTCCACCGGGAATCCGAATATAGTGCCGCCAAAACTGGTTAAATCAGAGCGAGCCGTTGCCTCTTTGGAGGATTTGCGAGACTTCGAGACCGGAAGCGTGGTGATCGACGCTATTGTCGACACGGATGGGAACGTCACTTCCCCGACCGTGCTGTCCGGGCCGCCTTCTTTGCGCAGGCCAGCTCTGGAAGCTGTGAAGTATTACAGATATCAGCCTGCGATGCAGAATGGCCGGCCGGTCGCCGCGCACGTTACCGTCAAAATCCAATTCCACTTTGAGTGACAACCTTCTCTCTCCTCTCATTTCAAGCCCATGCTCTTTCATTTCAAACGGCAAACTATGAACGGCGAACTGTAAACGGCAAACAGGATCGCTGCCTTGTGAGAGCGTTTGCAAGGGCGGTACAATAGTTCTTTGCCGATTGAGGAGGATTCCACCGTGGCCACCGCCGAACAGAAACTGCACATCTCCGAGTTCACCAACGAACCGTTCATCGATTTCTCCAAGCCGGAGAACCGCAAGCGCATGGAAGATGCGCTGAAAAAGGTAAAATCTGAGTTTGGCCGCGAGTATCCGATGTGGTTGGGTGGTCAAAAAGTCACCACGCCGGAAAAACGTAACTCCACGAATCCTTCGCGGCCGTCCGAAGTCATCGGCGTCTTCCAAAACGCCACGGCTGACATGGCCAGGCAGGCCATCGAAGCGGCGCACAAATATTTTGACACCTGGAAAAAAGTACCGGCGCAGGACCGCGTAAAGTATATCTTCCGGGCGGCGCAAATCGTGCGCGAACGCAAGTTTGAACTCAACGCCCTGGTCTGCTACGAAGTCGGGAAGACCTGGGTCGAAGCCGACGCCGATATCGCCGAGACCATTGATTTCTGCGAATTCTACGGACGCGAAATGCTGCGTCTCGCGGAGCCGCAGAAGCTCACCCCGATGCGCGGTGAGCGCAACTATCTTACATATATCCCGCTCGGCGTGGGCGTCGTCGTTCCGCCGTGGAATTTTCCCTGCGCGATCATGGCCGGTCTTGTCGCTGCGTCGCTTGTGACCGGCAATACCGTGGTGTTGAAGCCCGCCAGCGACTCACCTACGATTGCAGCGAAATTCATTGACATCCTTTTTGAAGCAGGCATTCCCAAGGAAGCGGTGAACTTCATCACCGGGCCGGGCGGAGCAGTTGGCGATACTTTGGTGACACATCCGAAGACGCGCTACGTTGGATTTACGGGCTCGAAAGAAGTGGGCCTGCGCATCAGCGAACTGGCTGCCAAACCGTCCCCGGGACAAATCTGGATCAAGCGCACCGTGCTCGAAATGGGCGGCAAGGACGCGATTGTCGTGGATGAGGAAGCCGACATTGACGCGGCGGTGGAAGGGACGGCGCAGGCGGCTTTCGGTTATCAGGGACAGAAGTGCTCGGCGTGCTCGCGAGTGATTGTTTCCGAAAAGGTCTACGATGCGTTCCTGCAAAAGCTGGTCGACCGCACGAAGAAAATCACGGTCGGGCCGAGCGATGATCCCAACAATTACATGGGGCCGGTCATCAACCAACCGGCCATGAAGTCGATCCTGGACTACATTGAAGTTGGAAAGAAGGAAGGGCGGTTGCTCACCGGCGGAAAGCGCGCGGCGGGCGACGGCTACTTCATTGAGCCGACCATCATTGCCGATGTTCCTCCGAAAGCGCGGCTGGCCCAGGAAGAAGTGTTTGGCCCGGTGCTCGCGGTTATCAAAGCAAAGAATTACGATGAAGCGCTGGAAATCGCCAACAATACCGAGTTTGGCCTGACCGGCGCGGTGTACTCGAAGAATCCGGAAAAAATCCGCAAGGCCGAAGAAATGTTTCACGTCGGAAATCTTTATTTGAACCGCAAGTGCACCGGCGCGATGGTCGGCGCGCACCCCTTCGGCGGATTCAACATGTCCGGCACCGACTCCAAGACCGGCGGAAAAGATTATCTGCTGCTGTTCCTGCAAGCCAAATCCGTCGCGGAAAAAGTGAACTAAAGGCGCCGCTGGCCAACGCCGCGGTTCAAGGATGAGGGGCACGGCGGTCTTCTTCAATCATTTCAATCCAGAGCTTGAGAGTTAGGTCCTCTCGCTCTGGATTTCCCAACTGCCAGCGAAGCTCTTTTTCATACCGCTCTTTGAGGACTTCGAGGTCCAAAGGAACGGAGCGTGCCAGATGTCTGACATCATCGCGATCGCGTTGAATGTTTCGCTCCAGCTTGGATAGCGCCAGATCGTAGGGGTCCAGCGCGCACAATCGGAGACGCTTGTAAGCTTTGGAGAACATTTCCGTAAGCCGGCCTTCATAGTCCTCCGGCACTTTTGCCACGCCCACGTAGTCCAAATAAACTTTGTGCTTCTTGTGAAGCGGGCTGTCTTGGCGTGCGAGTTCCAGCAGCGGATTAAGCTGCTCTTTGGGAGCGATCACCAACACATCCAGATCCGTTGTCTCGCGTGAAAAGCCGTAAAGATGAGTCACCACAAAGCCGCCCATGCAATCCAAACGCGTCTCTTCCGTCGCCTTTTCGTCCAGCTGTCTTAAAAAGGAATTCCAGGGCTCGGGTATTTTCTTAGAAGCTGGCATGGGGAAGACTCTCGGCCTTCATGTCCGTCAGCAGGTTCCAGTGTTTGGCTTCCGCTGGACGGTTTGCGCGAAGCCATTTCCTCTCCGCTTCCGTCAGCGAATCATGGCAGAGCGTGTCTTCTCTCACAAGACGCGAGCGGTCGAGAACTCCTACGTACTCCGCCAGCTTTCGCGAACGCTGCGGCTCTGTTGATTTGGCGGCCATCTGCAAAGCCAGCGTGGCTACAAACCCCAAACGATTCTGCCGGTCAGCCACCTTGGCGTTTTGCACCAGCCAATCCCAGTCCATATCCGAGTAACGAAGGACCAGCCACGGCAGCCCTTCCACCACCCTGGAATCCAG
>QHYL01000240.1 GCA_003224105.1 Acidobacteriota bacterium
TGACTACGGCTTTCATCCCTACACGACCGCGTTTCCGCTGATTGTGCCGGGCGCGCTGATGATCGAACCGACCGAATCCGAGTCTCGAGAGGAGTGCGACCTGTTCATTGACGCGATGAAATCCATCGCTCAAGAAGCTGCAACACAGCCGGAAATCGTGAAAACCGCTCCGCACACCACGCGGGTCCGGCGGCTGGATGAGGTCGGCGCGGCGCGCAAGCCGGTGCTGCGCTGGAAACCTGCGGCGCCTCGCAGCACAGCAGCGGATTGACCGCCATACCCTCGACAGTCCTCGTAAGGTTTCTTCCCCCCTGTTTTGTCCTATTGGTGAGAAGACACACCCGGCTCAGCGAACCGGCCGCATCTTTTCTCCTTTTGTTATGCTTGGAGAACTTCCTTCTCCTCGAAGATCGAAGCAAGCATGGAATTTGAAATCGAAGACTGGCTACCCAAATCTGTAGTCCTGTTGCGCAACTACGACCGGCACAAATTTGTTTCGGATTTGATCGCCGGTGTAACCGTGGGCCTCGTCGCGCTGCCGCTGGCGATGGCCTTCGCAATCGCGTCGGGAGTGCCGCCGCAAGCAGGTTTGTATTGCGCGATTGTCACCGGCTTTTTGATTTCCGCGCTGGGCGGCTCGAAAACACAGATTGGCGGCCCTACTGGGGCCTTCGTGGTGGTGGTTGCCGGCATCATCGCAAAGCACGGCATTGATGGCC
>QHYL01000241.1 GCA_003224105.1 Acidobacteriota bacterium
CGGGAATGATTCACGCGCTTACGCTGCTGGCGATCGTCTTGTTTGCCGCGCCGCTTGTGAAGAACGTTCCGCTCGCAGCCCTCGCCTCCATTCTGATGATCGTCGCGTACAACATGGGCGATTGGGAGGAAATCCCGGAAATTCTGAAACTGAGCGTCGCGGACATTGCCGTTTGGTTTCTCACCATGACCCTGACCGTGGTAACGGATCTGACCTTTGCCGTGGAAGTCGGCATGGTGCTCGCCGTGCTCATGTTCATTCGCAAAGTCTCCCGCACCACTACGGTAAGCCCTGTAACCAAAGATTATGTGGAAGACAGCCGCGTGCACGTGCTTCAGGGGAAAGACATTCCCGACTATGCGATTGTTTACCGCATTCATGGGCCTTTTCTCTTCGGCGCTACGGACAAGTTTGCGGACATTCTCCATTCCATTGATAGGTTGCCGCCCATCGTCATTCTGAGGCTGCGCAACATGACCGCAATTGACGCCACAGGCCTCGGCGCGATTCGCGATCTCGCGGACACGCTGCACCAATCTGGACGGTCACTTTTGCTTTGCGGAGCGAGGGAACAACCCTCGCAGTTGATGAAACAGGCGGAGTTCGAGCGTCACGTCGGCGCCGAGAATATTTGCGGCAGTATCACCGAGGCGATCGAGCGCGCCGCGGAAGTCTATCGCACTCAGCATGAAGGCAAAAAACTGGAAGTGCTAACCCCAAGTCATTAATGCTCAGAGCCGCAAGCTACTTTGCAAAACAAAGTTAAAGTAAAACTTGAAGGTCCCTTCCTAAAGGCATGATAGGGAAGGCCTTAGGGCCTCTGGGAACGGTCGTGCCAGCGCCCCCGAACCTCTGAAAACTCTCCTGTTACCGTCCTGCCCTCAATCCACAAGCCCGACACGCTCCGTTCTTGCTCCTGTAACACCGCGCGCCTAGTGTCTTTCGGCGGGACGGTCATTTCCATTTGGCTCCCAACCAAAAGAGATCTTCTCTGAGCGAAAGAATTCTTGCAGTTGTCTGGAAGATAAAACCGCGTTCCGGAAGTCTGGAACGCCCTTTGTCTAGGACAACCGTTAGTCGATTAGGCGAGGGGTGATCTAAGGCAGAACCGCCGTTACTTCGCGAACCGCACGCTGTCAAGAATGGCGTTAAACGTCTTGTCGTACTTTTCGTACGCAGGTTGCGGAGCCACGCAAACAAAGGAGACCAGCCCTTCGGGACGCAGCGTGGTAACGACCCAATCCGTTTCTTGCCCGCCCACAGGAGAGTCGTTGCTGAGATATGTCGCAAGCCCCGGCTGGCCATTCAGGCGCACATGCTCGGACTGCCGCGCAATCTTCATGTTCGGATTCGATTTTTGAAGCTCCTGAATCATCTGCTGCGTGGCGTTGTTCAGAGCATCCCAATCGTTGGGATCGCCGCTGGCCTGAGCCACGCTGACGATCAAGCCGTAAGCCAAGGCAGCATGACCCGTGCCGTCGTCCACGACACCGCCATCCGGCGCGAAGGAAGCTCCGGCCCCATTGCTGTCAGGATACTTTTTCCAATTATCCGGATACTTCAGCGCGTACCCATTCGCCTGATACGAAGCGAAATTTCCGGAAGGCGGAGCGGGAGGTTTTGCGGCTGCGGCGGCCGCGGGCATCAGCTTTTTCGCTACCGGCAGAGCCAGCACTTCGCGCTTGATGGCTTCAAATTCCGTCGAATCCCGCCTGGCGTTTGGCGGAACGCCGCCCAGCTTCTCAATTTCCTCGTCCACGCGCTCGACGCGGTGCTCGGGATTCGGATGGTCGGAGAAAAACTCCGGCGGATTCTTCCCTTTCGTCTCGGCCTCGAGCTTCTCAAAGAATTGCGCCATCCCGCGCGGGTCGTAGCCGCTGTCGTAGAGCACCTGCGTCCCCATCACGTCAGCCTGCGATTCCGCGGTTCGTGAATACCGGAGCAGCACGCCTCCCGCGGCAAACGCCCCTAACTTGCTCAGTAGCGCTCCGCCCGTCGAGCCGCCGAGGATCCCATCAGCAATTCCGAGAACACCACTGGCGAACTCGGCTTTGGACGCTTGATTTGTGCCGTGTCGCAACGCCACGTGGGAAATTTCGTGGGCCATAACTCCGGCAAGCTGTGCTTCATTGTCGGCCGCCTCAATGGCTCCGCGATTGATGAAGGCATATCCGCCGGGCAGGGCGAACGCGTTAATGGCCTTGTCATTCACGCAATGAAATTCAAAAGGATATTGCACCCCATTCGTCGGTAGCTTGGCGACCAGCCGCATTCCCAGTTGCGTCAGATACGCATCAGCTTTGGGGTCATCGCAAAGAGGCAACTGTTTCGCAGCGTCCGCTGCCGCTTTTTTGCCGACTTCGATATCCTGCTGCGGCGTGAACATGTTCCATCCGGGCTTCAACTCTGTGCGCTGCGCGGAGGCCACTGGCGCGAACAAAAAGGATAAGCACAAAAGAGCGACACACGAGGCGGCGTGCGTTCCGGCAACCCGCCGAGGTTGGTTGGCCTCCTTTCGTGACGGATCCTCTTGCCTACGCCAAACGCTCACTCCTGCCTCCGTAACGTTTCAACCCTTATCACGAGGAAAATCCTCGTTTCAGAATTACTTTAGCACTTGGCGGAGACAAAAAGAAAAGCCCGGGTGGCTGGGGCACCCGGGCGGGGGTAAAGCAAAGGCAAAATTTTGTCTATCGTGCCACGCGCGGCGATGGTTCCGGAGGAGGCGTTGCGTTCGGCGCATCCGCGGCCTTGCCGCTACGCGCGGGAACCGCTCGCGCTACCGGCGCAGGCTCCGGCTTCCGGGCCGGCATGGCCAGGTTTTCGCCTTCGCGGACAAACGTCAAGCAATTCCCTTCCTTGTTCCAATCAATGCAAATCAGGTCGCCAAGGTGAACCTGCTCCGTGGCAAGCAGGTTGGCCAGAGGATAGACGACGTTGCGCTCGATGGCACGCTTTAAGTGGCGCGCGCCGTAACGCTGATCCGTGCCCTCTTGCAGAAGAAAATCCCGGCCCTGTGTCGTCACGCGGAACAGGAATTGCCCTTTGGCCGTTTCCAGAACGCGGTGCTGCACCTGGCCTAACTCAATCTCGAGTACTTGCTCCAATTGTTCGCGGCGCAGCGGATGGAACACCACTACTTTGTCCAGCCGGTTCATGAATTCCGGAGAGAATTTGCGGCGCGCCGCTTCCACGGCCGTGCGTTCCACTTTCTGATCCAAGCCGGCCGCAGGCTTGTCCGCCGGTTGAATGAAACCCATTCCGCCCTGCATCAGTTCCGTAATTTCGCCGCCGCCAAGGTTGGAAGTCAGGAAAATAACCGTTTGCGAGAGGTCCACGCGCCGGTTGTCACCGAGCGTCAGCGTAGCCTTGTCCAGCATGCCCAGCAGCAACTGCCAGAGCGCATCGCTGGCCTTCTCAATTTCGTCAAAAAGCAGGAAGCTGAGCTTCAGCTTGTCCGTGTGGCACGCCGCTAGAGCTTCCTGCGTGATCAGCGGATGCGTCTCACGATGGCCCAGGTAGCCCGGAGGCGAGCCAATCAGCTTGGCGATCTCGTGCGAGTGTTGAAACTCCGCGCAATCCACCTTAATAACCGCGCGGGCGTCTCCAAATAGGATCTCGGCGGCCGCTTCCACGATGCGTGTCTTTCCCGAGCCGGTCGGCCCTAGAAAGAGCAGGTTGCCAACCGGGCGGCCGGGGGAGTTCAATCCGGCGCAGAACACCTGAAACATGTCCACCAAGGATTGAACGCCTTCTTCCTGGCCAACGATCTTGGAGCGCAGTGAGGCATGAAAATCCCGGGTGTCATTGCTGCGGATGCTTGGGTCCAATTGGTGACGGATTTCACCCTGTTGCTGGAGAGGAAACACACTAATTTCAACGACATACGAGATTTCAAATTCCGTGCCGCGTCTCACCGGCTGAGACGGAGTTCCATTTGCGTCAAGAATGAGAGAGCGAACACAGGCGCTGAACACTTTGTGTCAGTCGGCGGACGACAAAAAGGGGCGCAATTGGCTGCGCCCCGAGTTCCAGTTAAAGTCTTACTTTAAGCACTACCGATACGTTAAGCCTCAAGAATTGGACCGATCTTGCTTCTTCCGGCTCTGTGGGGCGGCGGAAGGCCCTCCACCAGGCTGCGCCGCACGCGACTTCTTCTCCTCCGCCACGGTTTCCTCTGGCGCACTTGCCGATTTGCCGTCAGTTGCTTCAGCCCCTGCGGCCGCCGCTCCAGCCTTCCTTGCTGCCGGTTCCACAAGCGCCCCCTCACCTTCGCGCACGAAGGTCAGGCGATTGTTCGTCTTGTCCCAATCAATGCATACCAAATCGCCCAAATTCACTTGATCCGTCGCAAGAAGATTAGCCAGCGGATAAACCACGTGGCGCTCGATCGCCCGCTTCAAATGCCGCGCGCCATAACGCTGATCCGTGCCTTCTTGCAGCAGGAAATCGCGTCCGGAAGGAGTCACCCGGAAAAGAAACTGGCCCTTGGCCGTATCCAGCACGCGCTGCTGCACTTGGCCCAATTCGATGTCCAGCACTTCCTGCAACTGTTCCTTCCTTAGCGGATGAAACACCACCACCTTATCCAGCCGGTTCATGAATTCCGGAGAGAATTTGCGCCGCGCCGCTTCCACAGCCGTGCGCTCTACCTTTTCATCCAAGCCGGCTACCGGCTTGTCTTTCGGCTGAACAAAACCCATGCCGCCTTCCATCAGCTCGGAGATTTCGCCTCCACCCAGGTTGGAGGTGAGAAAAATGACCGTTTTGGACAAGTCCACTTTGCGATTGTCGCCGAGCGTCAACGTCGCCTTGTCCAGCATGCCCAATAGCAACTGCCACAAAGCGTCGCTGGCTTTCTCAATTTCGTCGAAAAGCAGGAAGCTCAGCTTCAGTTTGTCCGTGTGGCACGCCGCCAGCGTTTCTTGGGTAATCAATGGGTGCGTTTCCCGGTGTCCCAGATAACCCGGAGGCGAGCCAATCAGCTTGGCGATTTCGTGCGAGTGCTGAAACTCCGCGCAATCCACCTTAATGACAGCGCGGGCATCCCCGAACAGAATTTCCGCCCCGGCCTCCACGATGCGTGTCTTTCCGGATCCCGTTGGTCCCAAAAACAGCAGATTGCCCACGGGACGGCCCGGCGAATTCAAGCCGGCGCGAAACACCTGATATAGGTCCACGAGCGCCTGCACCGCCTCTTCCTGGCCGACAATCTTTGCTCGCAGCGCCGACTGGAAATCAATCGTATCCGAGCTGCGTTTGGTTGGATCGAGAGAAAGAGTGTAGTCGCTCATAACCGCCTCCTAGCGAACCCGCCCCGGATGGTTGCCGTACCGCCCGCGTCCCCGGTCAAACTGTTCCAATTTGACCTGGATGGTGGATTGGAGGAGCCGCAATTGTACCAGCAGCTCCCTTGCCACCACGGGCGATTCTGAAATTCGGAGGAGCGGCGGAAGCACGTCCGCCAACTCGAGGTTGAGGGTACGAAGCGAGGATACAAGTTTTTGGACCGCCGGAGAGTGGGGATCCGCCAGGTCCGCGGAGTGATTGCACTGCTCTCGCAAAGCTCTCCAATTGAGCTCCACGAACGGATGCTTCTTCGAGACTTCTTTTACGACCTCCTCGGTAATGCGCGCGCGCTGTCCCAGCCGCGCCAAATGTAGCTGCTGTACTTTTTCGCCGCGGCGCACGTTGTGCACCAGGTAGAACGAATTCCCTTTGCGGCGGACAAAAGCCATGACCTTTTCTTCTCCTGCTGGTCAGTTGACGTAGTGTAATCAGCTTCCACTACGCTCTGCAATATTAGACACAGAATTTCGCCAAAAGTTGCATCGTATCAGTAACGCCTTCACCCTAAACGCGTCTGGGTCAAAACCCCATCACTTTTTTTGCTCGTTTCCATCAATACTTCCCGTCCATCCTTTTTCGTTTTCACGAAATTGGCCTTTTTTGCACACTTACTGCACGTCCCGATTCGCATTCAAGCAAAACAAGCAAAAAAGGATGAACCGAATCGGTCTCATCGCCATGTGCTGCTACTCCATTAAACCCGGTAACGGCACTTTTCTCTTGTTCTTCGCGAAGCTCACACCTACCATGACGGTTCCCTGCTTTGATCCGGATTGGTCTCGAGGAGTAACGAACAAAAAATGTCCTGGGATGCCGTCTACCGGCTCGTGCAACGTATTCCTCGCGGAAAGGTTCTAACCTACGGAGGGCTGGCCAAAGCTCTAAGTCTGCCCGGCGGCGCGCGCACGGCCGGACGCGCCATGGCCGCCACTCCTTCCGGAAAAGGTATTCCGTGGCACCGCGTGGTCGGCGACCGCGGCGAAATCCTCATTCGCGGGCCTCACGCCCTGCTCCAACGAAAACTTCTCGAAAGTGAAGGCGTCGCACTCGTAGAGTTTCGCGTGCATCTGAAGAAGTACCTCTGGAAGCCAGTCAAAAAGGCTGCGCTACCTAAGAAGAAGATCCTGCTTAAGAAGAAGGCCCTGAAAGATAAAAGCGCTCACAAACGTATCGGAAAGTGAATCCGAACGCAGGCGGCTTGCCAGGCGTTTCATGGGACGCGGCGCTCTGCGGTATGCTATAGATTCTTCTTTTTTCGCATTCAGCCTCTTGTGGTGGGGGCAAGAAAATGGCGTATCCCATCCTTCGAGTGGAGAACCTCGTCAAGCGCTACGGCGAAGTGGAAGCCGTGCGCGGCGTGAGCTTTTCCGTTGAAGAAGGCGAGGTCTTTGGCCTGCTCGGCCCTAATGGCGCGGGCAAAACCACCACTGTAGAAATTCTCGAGGGATTGCGCACGCTCGACTCCGGCCAGGTCTCCGTCTGCGGGCTGGATCCGCAGCGCGACCCCGATGCTCTGAAGCAAGAAATAGGCGCGGCTCTCCAGGCCACGGCCCTGCCTGACAAAATGCGCGTGATCGAGGCCATCCGCCTGTTCGCGAGCTTTTACAAACGTCATCGCGATCCCCAGGAATTGCTCAAGCGCTTCGGACTCGATGACAAGAAAAATTCCTTCTACAGCCAGCTCTCCGGCGGGCAGAAGCAACGCCTGGCGCTCGCTATGGCGCTGGTCAACAACCCCCGCGTTTGCTTTCTCGACGAACCCACCGCGGGCTTGGATCCTCAGGTCCGGCGCGAAATTTACGACGTCATTGAAGAGCTGCGCCGCGACAAAAAGACGGTCCTCCTGACCACGCATTACATTGAGGAGGCCGAGCGCCTCTGCGATCGCGTGGCCATTATTGATCACGGAAAAGTGATTGCCCTCGGCACGCCCCGTGAATTGAAAGCCCGCTCCGGCGGCACCACGCGCATCGAAGTGCGCTTATCGAAACCCGCATCCGACGGCATCCTGAAAAGCCTCGAAGGCGTCGTGGACGTTCGCGAAGTGGACAGCGCCTACGTTCTGCATTCGCAGCGCCCGCCGCAAACCATCGTCTCACTAGTCAAACAACTCGAAGCCCAGAACAACGACCTCGTGAGCCTCGAAATTGCCACGCCTTCCCTCGAAGACGTCTTCATCGAATTCACCGGAAGGAGGCTACGCGATTGAGAAACTTTGCCGCCCTGACGCGCATGCGCATCCAAATTGCTTTCCGCAACAAAATGTTCTTCTTCTTTGTGCTGGTCATGCCGTTCGCGATTTTTTTTCTCTACGCAGGCGTTTTCGCCAAGAGCCTGCCGCGCATCGTCAGCTTTTATCTCGGCCCGGTGCTGGCCTTCAACGTCATGGGCAGCTTCTGGGGTCTTAGCGCCACCCTCGTCTTGTTCCGCGAACAGGGGATTCTTCGCCGCTTCCATGTCGCTCCCGTGACCGCCGGTGACCTCTTGGCTTCCAGCATTGCCGCCAATTATGTGCTCACGCTGCCCACGGTCGCTCTTGAATTGTTTTTCGCTCGCGTCATCTTTCATGTCCCGCATCTTGGCAATCCTGTTTCTCTGTTTCTCCTGATTTCCGTCGGTATCATTTCGTTTGGCGCGCTCGGGCTGGTCATCGCCAGCGTGACCAATACCATGCAGGAAACGCAGGTCCTGAATCAGCTTTTGTGGCTGCCATTGATTTTTCTCTCAGGCGCCACTTTCCCTCTCGCTTACTTGCCGAAAATGGTGCAGCGCTTTGGCCTGTTTCTTCCCGCAACTTATCTGGTAAACGGCATGCAGCAAACCATCGTGAACGCAGCCACACCCTGGAGCCGCTATGTAGAAATCCTTTCACTCTCCATCTGGGCGTGCCTCACCTTTTTCCTCTCCTGTCAGCTCTTCCGTTGGGAGCCGGAAGCCAAGGTTCCGCGCAGAGCCAAACTCTTGGTCGCGGCGACGGCGATTCCTTTTCTTCTTTTGGGATTTGTGGAGAATAGGTCCGATCGCATTCTTCGGGAAGCCCATACTGCTTTTGAGAATTTCACATCGGCCCCGTCTTCCCCGAAGCCTCCCTCCATCGGAATGCCGGCCAAGCCTCCCTCGGGCGGAAGCCCTTCCGGTGGCCACGCAAATTGATCTGGGTGCGCGCCAATTTGGTTCGAGCGCGCCGCCATCCATAGTTTTACTGCATTGACGCTCGTTCCCCCCGTGCCGTATTCTGAAATTTCAAGCCGCACCGCCGTGCGCGGCATTCTTCAAGGGGAGCATTTATGGCCATTCAGCCGACGGAGAAAATCTGGCACAACGGAAAATGGATCAACTGGGACGACGCCACGCTGCACGTTCTTTCTCACGTCGTCAGCTACGGCTCCGCCGTTTTCGAGGGCATTCGCTGCTACGAAACCAAGCAGGGCCCGGCCATCTTCCGCGTCCGCGAGCACATGCAGCGGCTGATCAATTCCGCCCGCATCTATCGCATGGAGCTTCCCTACTCCGTGGACGAATTCTCCAACGTCGCCTGCGAACTCGTTCGCGTCAACAAGATGAATGCGTGTTACGTGAAGCCCATCGTTCTGCGCGGCTATGGCGATGTTGGTGTGAACCCGCTCAATTCTCCTATCGATCTCTACATGGCCTGTTGGAGCTGGGGCGCCTATCTCGGCCCCGACGCGCTCTCGAAAGGTGTGGACGTCGGCGTCAGCTCCTGGACCCGCATTGCGCCGAACACCTTGCCGGCTATGTCCAAAGCCGCCGCGAACTACATGAATTCGCAGCTTATCCGCATGGAAGCGTCCTTCAACGGCTTCACCGAAGGCATCGCGCTCGATTCCCACGGCCACGTCAGTGAAGGCTCCGGCATGAATATTTTTCTGGCACACGACGGCACGCTCTATACGCCGCCGCTGGCCACCAGCATTCTTCCCGGCATCACCCGCGATGCGGTCACGAAGCTCGCGGAAGATCTCCGCATTCCCTGCAAAGAAGCTGTCATTCCGCGCGAGATGCTCTATATTGCCGACGAAGTTTTCTTCGTGGGCACGGCTGTGGAAGTCACGCCCATTCGTTCGGTGGACCACATTCAAGTCGGCAAAGGCGTTGCCGGACCGATTACTCGCAAGTTGCAGGAAGAATTCTTCGCCATCACCAGCGGCACCAAACCCGATCGTCACAACTGGCTCACGCCCGTCGGCGCTCCCGTCAGCGCCGCCTCGCGCTAAGCGCCAGTCCCAATGCCGAAGTAGGGGCAGACCTTGCCCCGCCAACGCACCTATTCTCATTTCAACTAACACTCGGAATGCTCTTCCCCTGCCGCGTAATATGATGTGCCCGCCAAATAGACAAGAGGAGTCCGAATTGTGACCACGCGCAGTCTGATTGCCACTGCTGCCGTTTTTATTGCGCTGCCCTCGATTCTGTCGGCGCAAACTATTCCACAAGCCCATCGCCCACGAGCGCGCGAGCTTGGCATCCATCCCGGCATCTCCGATCCAGGACCCAGCAACGCCATCACCGACGTACCTGGCGTCCTGGTGGGCCAGGTCACGCTCGCCGAAGGCGATAATGTGCGAACTGGAGTTACCGCGATCCTTCCTCAAGCGGGAAACATTTTTCAGAACAAAGTGGCAGGCGCCGTTTCCGTCTTCAACGCGTTTGGGAAACTCGTTGGGTCCACGCAGGTCACAGAACTCGGCCAGATCGAAACGCCCATCGTGCTAACCAACACGCTTAGCATCTGGGACGCCGCGGCTGCCGTGGCCAGTTGGACATTGGCTCAAGCGCGAAACAAAGATGTACTGAGCGTCAATCCTCTCGTCGGCGAAACCAACGATGGCTGGCTCAATGACATTCGCGGGTTTTATGTCACGCAAGAGGACGTCAAGCGCGCCCTCCGCGAAGCTCGCGGCGGCCCCGTGGAGGAAGGCTCCGTCGGCGCCGGAGAAGGAACTATCGCCTTCGGCTGGAAAGCTGGCATCGGTACAAGCTCGCGTCATCTCCCGGAGAAAGAAGGCGGCTTCACGGTCGGCGCGCTGGTCCAGGCAAATTTTGGAGGCCGCCTTACGATTGCCGGTGTTCCCGTCTGGAAGGAGCTCCAGCCAAGCGCAGCCCTAAGCCGCAACTCTGTTTCTCCTTCGCGAAATCCCGCCGACGGCTCATGCATGATTGTGATTGCCACCGACGCTCCGCTCGACGCGCGCCAACTGCGGCGGCTTGCCGCTCGCGCGTTTCTCGGGATGGCCCGCACAGGCTCAACTGGAAGCAACGGAAGCGGCGATTTCGCCATCGCCTTCTCCACCACAAACCGGATCGCCTTTGGCGCCGCGCGCACTCCTGCCCTCTCTCTGCTTGGCGAAGATGCCCTCTCACCTTTGTTTGAAGCTGTGGTGGACGCCACCGAGGAAGCCATCTATAACGCGCTGCTGAAAGCCCAAACTGTTCACGGGCGCGACGGCCATGTTGCAGAGGCCATCCCCATCGACCGGCTGCGCGCGATCCTGGGCACGGCCGCGCTTCCTCCTTCTCATTGACGCCAACCACTGGCTTTCCCCGACGCATTGCGGCTAGAATGCACCCGTTCGAGTGGCGTGCATCTTCCTTTCCACCATGGGAGGAACTTTCATGTACAGCATCACGCAAAAACTCGTTGCGGAATTCATCGGCACCTTTGCCCTGATTTTCTTTGGCGCCGGGTCCATCTGCGCGGACCAGTATCTGCGCAGCTCCGGCGGCCTGGGCCTTCTCGGCATCGCGCTGGCGCACGGCCTCGCCATTGGCATCATGGTCTCCGCGTTCGGCCACATTTCCGGCGGCCATTTCAATCCTGCGGTGACCATCGGCATCTGGGTCACCAAGCGCATCAACACCATTGAGGCCTTACTGTATTGGGTCGCTCAGCTCTTCGGCGGTGTCATTGCCGCGTACGTCCTGAAAGCCGTCATTCCCGATGACACCTGGCGCGCCGTCGCCTTGGGAACGCCGGAGCTCGCGCGTGACTTCCCCGTTTGGGCGGGAATGTCGCTGGAAGCCGTGACCACGTTCTTTCTCGTGCTCGTGGTTTTTGCTACCGCCATCGACGAAAGAGGCGCGTTCAAAGCTATCGCCGGTTTCGGCATCGGGCTGACCATCACGATTGGCATTTTGGTCGCTGGCCCGCTCACCGGCGCGGCGCTGAATCCCGCCCGCGCGTTTGGGCCGGCGCTCGCCGCGAATCACTGGGCGCACCACGGCATCTACTGGATTGGCCCTCTCGCCGGAGGCTTTATCGCCGGCCTGCTCTACGACGGCCTCTACCTGAAAAAAGCCTAGGACCCTTCGCAGGAACACGAGTCACCCGTCACTCGTACAGGTAACTACCGCGCAACCAGCCTGTCCTACCGTTCTTGCCCGCTCTTCTTGCGGATGCTAGCTTCGTTGAATAGCTGCACGTTTGCGGGGTTAACACACATGCCGACTAGCGTTGACGATCTGCTCCGCCGAGCCGTCGAAAGCAAGGCCTCCGACTTGCACCTGAAAGTTGGCAACCATCCCTACTTGCGGATAGACGGCCTGCTCACTCCGCTGACCGATGTCGCCCGCATCACGCCGGAAGAAATGCTTTCCATGGCCTTTAGCATGATGACCAATCGCCAGAAGCAAAAGTTCAAGGAAACGGCGGAATTGGACATGGCGTATGGCGTCGCGGGCCTCGGCCGCTTCCGCGTAAACGTCTTCCAGCAGCGCGGCAACGTCGGCATGGTCCTCCGCGTCATCCCCACGAAAATCCGCACCGCCGAAGAGCTGAACCTTCCAGCGGTCATCAACAAGATTTGCGAAGAGCAACGCGGCCTCGTGCTTGTCACGGGAACCACCGGTTCCGGTAAGTCCACCTCGCTCGCGGCCATCATCGACCGCATCAACGCCTCCCGCGCCGACCACCTCATCACTATCGAAGACCCCATCGAGTTCCTCCACCGCGACAAAAAAAGTTTCATCAATCAGCGCGAAGTTGAAGTGGACACCGCGAATTTCTCCACCGCCTTGCGCGCCGCTCTTCGTCAGGACCCGGACGTCATCCTCGTCGGCGAAATGCGCGACCTGGAAACCATTTCTACCGCCCTGCTTGCCGCTGAAACCGGCCACTTGGTGCTTTCCACTTTGCACACTCTCGACGCCACGGAAACGATTCAGCGTATTATCGCGGTCTTCCCGCCACCCGAGCAGAAACAGATTCGTTTGCAGCTTGCCGCCACGCTCAAAGCCGTCGTCTCCCAGCGCCTGGTGCGCCGCGCCGACGACAAAGGCCGCGTCCCCGCCGTCGAAGTCATGATCGCCACCGCGTACATCCGCGATTGCATCATCAACCCCGACAAGACGCGCCTGATTCACGACGCCATCGCCGCTGGCACCAGCCAGTACGGCATGCAGACCTTCGATCAATCGCTTTTCGAGCTGTACTCCCAGCAGCTCATCACCCTTGATGAAGCTTTGGCGCGCGCTTCCAACGCCGACGAATTCAAGCTGCGCATCCAAGGCATTCGCTCCGCCTCCGACGCCGCCCGCGAGGAAATGGAGCGCCAAATGGCCGACTTCGAGCGCTTCGCCCGCAAGTAACTGTAGCGGCGGGTTTACCCCGCCAGTAGCACAGACTTCATTCTGTGCCGTTTTGCCCTTGGCTAGAACCGACCCGAGAGGTGCCCTTGCCCTTCCCTCAAGAACAAGTCGCGTGGATGCTCACCAACCGCGAAAAGATTTTTCGCTACATTTTCATTCCGCAACTCCTCGCTGCCGCCATCTTCCTGAGTTTTGCTTACGGTACGGGCAAAGTGCACGCACGCCTGCTTTTCCGAAGCGCTCGAACGCAGGGAACCATCGTCAACTTCAAGCCTGCGCTCATTTCCCATCGCTCTAGCTCCGGCACCTCCTCCTACTCGACCATTTACGAACCTCTCATCGAGTTCACTGTGAATGACCGCGTGTTCCGCGTCCAGGAATGGAAAGGATCAGAATCCCGAGTGGGGCTCGGCTGGTCCGTGCCCGTCATTTACGACCCCGCGGATCCTTCCGTCGCCATGCTCGATCGCGGCCTCTGGAACTGGCTGCCATGGGCTCCCTGTTTTGCCATCGGCCTCGTAGTCGGCTTCGCCTCTCTGAAAGGTCTTTTCTTCTTCCTCTTCGCGCCGCCCAGTTCTCCCGTTTTTACTCGCGTATAGAGGGCGACGGATCCAACATGAGATTGTTCTTAAGCTCCCTGATTACCAGCATCGTTCTCACCATCAGTCTTGCAGGATGGATCCTTTTCATTCCCGCCGGCTCAACAATCGCATTCGCGTTTATGTTCCCTGCTATTTGGCTAACCTCTGCCGTGGCAGGGCCTCTTATTGCGACTTCAGATAGTGGCCCCCCTAATTTCATCGTCTTAGTGCTCGCTAGCACTATTATGAACGTCGCGATATACGCTGCGGTCTTCTTCGGGCTGTTCAAAGTGTGGAGTTGGGTAAGGCGTCGGCGTTCCGCACTTCCCTCCTCCTAACTCTCGCCCTCTGTGCCTCTGCGTTTCGTTATCTTCTTTGTGCCCTCCGCGTTTAATTCGGTCCTTTTTCTGACACTAGCCACTCGCCACTTTCTCTTCTATGCTTCCTGCATGTTCCCCAAGCCCCGCCAGCTCGAAACCGAATCCGCTCTGTACGACGCCGCAATCAAAATCCTCGCGCGCCGCGCGCATTCCGTCTCCGAAATGAAAAAAGCTCTCATCCGCCGCACCGCCGATGAAGATCTCATCCAAAAAGTTATCGCTCGCCTCAAACAGAATGGCTACATTGACGACGCCCGCTACGCCAGGCAGTTCGCTAGCCAGCGCACCGAAGGCCGCAAGCAAGGCAAGTTTCGCGTCGCCCGCGATCTCCGTGCCCGCGGCGTCCCCGACCGCCACATCGAAGCCGCCCTCGAAGAAGCTGCACAGAACACCGACGAGGCCGCCGTCGTCCGCCAGCGCATCGCTCGCAAGCTACGCGGAAGCGAACGTAGCGGCCACCTTCAGGTGGGCCGCCTAGGCGCCAACCTCGACGAAAAAAAGCTTGCCTCCCTTTACCGCAGCCTCCTCCGCGCCGGCTTCTCCGCCGACGTCATCCGCCGCGAACTGCGCGCCGCCACCCGCGAAGATATACCGGATGTAGACGCCGAAGCGGAATAGTAGCCCGCACTATAATGCCCGCTTAGGTTAGTAGAAAAACAATGTGGAAGCCCATGGAAGAGGGAGTCTCAAAGCACCGTCGTTCCATCAGACTGGACCACCGGGATTATTCGCTCCCCGGAATCTACTTTGTAACCATCTGCGCGCATGAACGCCGTTGTGTCTTCGGGCGCATTGCCGAGGCGAGAGTAGTTCCAAGCGAACTCGGGAGAATTGTTCGAGAGTGCTGGGTACCAATTCCGGAACACTTTGCCCAAGTCGAACTCTATGAATTTGTGATCATGCCCAATCACATGCACGGACTTATTGCCATCACGCGCAAAGCAGCCGCCCCTGCACTCACCACTCCCGGACCACTTGTAGGGGCGCAGCACTGCTGCGCCCTTCCGCCTGGCGGTTTGGGCCAGGCGGCGGTAACCCCTGGCTCGCTAGGCGCCATCCTTCGCTCCTTCAAAGCCATCGTTGCGCGCCGAGCGCATAAGGAACTGGCCTGGATCAGCCCCATCTGGCAGCGAAACTATTTCGAGCGCGTGTTGCGCGACGGTAAGGAATTCTCCGATGCAAGCCGCTATATCGCAGAGAATCCGAAGAAATGGGAATGGGATCGCGAGAATCCTGAATTCAGGACGCGCTGAAATTCTTCCAATCCCCCATCGTTCCTCTCCGGTTCCCGAAGTTTTGACTACGCGAGTGCTTTTTTCAGGAAGCTAAGCGTACGATCCCACGCCAGCTTCGCGCTCGTCTCCTCGTAAACCTCTGGCCGCATTTCATTCATGAACGCATGCTTCGCCTCGTAGCGATACACCTCAAACTTTGATTTCGACTGCTTCAGCATGTTCTCAAGTTCCGTCACTTTGACGGGCGTGCACCAGTCGTCTTGATTCGCAAAGTGGCAGATCAGTGGAATCTGGATCTTCTTGAACTCGGCGGGATCCACCGGCGGAAGGCCGTAGAAACACGCGCCCGCATCCATCTCCGGGACCCGCAGGGCCGCCAGAAGCGTCAGCGCGCCGCCCATGCAGAAGCCGCCCACGGCCACTTTTTTCGAGCTCTGCTTCAGGTGCCGCACGGCCCCCCGTATATCCTGCTCCGCCGCATCGGGAAAATTCAGATTGGTCATCATGTGCTGTGCTTCGTCGGCCGCTTTGGCGATCTTTCCCCGGTACAAATCAGGAACCAGCGCGCCATATCCGGCTTCCGCGAACCGGTCTGCGGTTTTCTTGATCTGCTCGTTGAGTCCCCACCACTCCTGTATGCAAACAAAGCCGGGCGCGTTGGCTCCCGCTTTGGGGGTTGCGAGATAGCCAGGACAGGTCTTCCCATCCGGCGGCTTCACTTGAATCATTTCACCCATAACCCTTCTCCCATCGAAATTAGCGCATTCCTTTATGGTCGCGCCCCGCACACAATCCCCGCAAGCCCGTGCCAGGCCTCTTCCCCACCGACTGCGCGGCTGTCCTTCGGTTCAGCTAACCCCATGAGCAAAACCGCGCTATTTGACCTGTCTGCCACTCAGCTTTCGCCCTATCCTGTTTTCAACTACAGGAGAAGCGCCCATGCCCGCAATGATCGCCTCGCCCCCGGCTCCTGCTCGGACTGCTTCTTCGGCAGTTGAGCTTGATGTCCAGCTCCAACTCCTCGACCTCTACCGTGCCGAACGCACCATAGTTTGGCGGCAGGTTCTTTTGCTCCTTCTCTTCTGCACAATCTTCGTTCTTATGCTCGCTCTGGCAGCCAATGCCTCCTTTTTGCTCGGAATCTTTGCGATGATTGGCCTTTTCGGCTTTGCCGCTTATTCCGCCTTCATCTATATGGCCTCGCGATCCACATTGAAAACCAATCGCATGCTGAGCGGCCCGCTGCACTACACCTTTGAGCCCGGTGGCATGACCCTTCGCGGATCCACATACTGGGGCTGGCAGGACTGGAGCAATCTTCACGACACTCTGGAGACTCGTCATTTGTTCATTCTTCGAGCGTCTTCCGCGCAGAAAAACGTAATTCCCAAGCGCTGTCTGGCTCCTGGCGACCTCGAACGACTTCGCGTCCTCGCGCGCCCTGCCGTATCGGGAATCCCAGGGGCCCGGCCACAAGCTAAAGA
>QHYL01000156.1 GCA_003224105.1 Acidobacteriota bacterium
CCCACTTGATTGACCACTCGATGTGGGCCTTGAACCTGGGAATGCCCACGAGCGTTGAGACGATATCAACGCCCTTCAACGGAGCATCGTATCCGCATGCTACGATGACGTTCTACGAATTTCCCGCGCGCGGCCCGCTGCCGCCCGTGAAGCTCACCTGGTACGACGGCGGCTTGAAGCCCAACAAGCCCGAAGAACTGGGCGATGAAGAACTGAGCCAAGAAGGCGGCGCGTTGCTCATCGGTAGCAAAGGTAAGCTGCTCCACGAAACCTACGGTGCGCATCCTCGCCTACTGCCCAAATCGCTCAGCGATTCATTTGGAAAGCCGCCGCAGAAGCTTCCGCGCATCCCCGGCGAGGCTCACGAAATGAATTGGGTGGACGCCTGCAAAGGTAAGACCGAGGCTTCCTGCCCGTTCGAATACGCCGCGCGCCTCACGGAAGTCATGCTGCTCGGCGTCGTGGCATTGAAAGCAGGCAAGAAGATTTACTACGACGGCTCCAACATGCGGGTCACCAATCTGCCGCAGGCCAACGACTACCTCCGCCGCGAGTACCGCCAGGGCTGGTCGGTTTGACCAGACCCTGACGGGCAGATCCCGAATACTAGGGGGCGGCAGCGACGAACTGTACAGAGCGTCTTAGGAAGATTATGGGGCGGATAGTGCAAAAGCTGGAGGTCAAGAATAACCCTCCATTTCCCGGCGGGGAGGCGGACCTATGGCCCGGAGAACGCATCAGCGGCCCTTCGCCGCGCGGAAACCCCGCACCACCGCCGCTGCATCCTGGTGCTGCGCATCCACCGCGTAATTAAGCCGGCGAATGTCGCTGGCAGAGAGCTTGCCTGCAAGATCAGCGAGCGCCGCGCGCAACTGCGGAAACCGCTCGAGTGTGGACTCCCGCACAATTGGCACAGCATCGTACGGCGGAAAGTAATGCTGGTCGTCCTCCAGCGCCACAAGACCAAGCGCATCAATCAGCCCATCCGTGGAATTGCCCGCCACCACATCCACTTGATGATCCACTAGCGCGCGATAAATCAGCCCAAGGTCCATCACTTTAGGGGATCCTGCAAATTGCAGATGGTAGCGCGCGCAAAGGCCGGAGAAGCCGTCGGGGCGCTCCAGAAACTCGTAGCCCACGCCCGCGCGCCATTGCGGTGCAATCCTGGCCAGGTCGGAAAGCGTGCGAAGATGGAGCTTCTTCGCGTCATCTCCTCGAATCACCATCGCAAAGGTGTTCTCAAAACCCAGCGGCTCCGTCACCTCCAAATGGAATCTCTCCTCATACAATTTCTTGACGCGGTTGTACACGTCCTCGGAAGTTCCTTGCGGCTTTTCGTTCAGTACGGTGGTCAGCGCCGTTCCTGTATATTCGACGTAAAGATCGAGGTCGCCCGATAGCAGCGCTTTATGCACCAGCAAAGTTCCGCCCAGATTCGTCTTGCGAACGACGGGAATGCCTGTTTTTGCCTCGATGTGCTGCGCCAGAAGCTCCGCCAGTACCACTTGCTCGGTAAAAAATTTTGACCCGATCGTGATTTTGGATTGCGGCGCTTTCTTGCAGCCGGAAGCAGCTTGAAGGGCGCCTGCGCAACAGACCCAGCAAAGAATCAGCCGCTGAAAGCGCCGCATTTTCACACCACCCTCAATCGCCGTTCCAGGAGGCCGAGAAGAAAATCAGCAACAAGAGCCAGCAGCGCCGCCGGAATCGCTCCCGCCAGAATCAGCGAATCACTCACCAGCGCGACGCCGCGAAAAATAAACGTCCCCAGTCCTCCCGCTCCAATGGCCGCCGCAATCGTACCGATGCCTATCGTGATGACGGTCGCCGTCCGGATGCCCGCAAGGATGATCGATAGCGCCAGCGGAAAACGTACGCGAAACAGAATTTGCGCCGAAGTCATACCCATCGCTTCCGCGGCTTCCAGAACCGCAGAATCAATACCTGAAAGCCCCACATAAGTGTTCCGGAGAATCGGCAGAAGCGCATAGAGCACCAATGCGACAATGGCCGTGCGCTTTCCGATGCCGCCGATAAACGGTATGGGGATCAGGAAACCAAATAGCGCCAGGCTCGAACGTACGCGAAACAGAATTTGCGCCGAAGTCATACCCATCGCTTCCGCGGCTTCCAGAACCGCAGAATCAATACCTGAAAGCCCCACATAAGTGTTCCGGAGAATCGGCAGAAGCGCATAGAGCACCAATGCGACAATGGCCGTGCGCTTTCCGATGCCGCCGATAAACGGTATGGGGATCAGGAAACCAAATAGCGCCAGGCTCGGGATGGTTTGAAAAACGTTAGCAACACCGATAGAGATCGCCCGAAGAGCCGGCCGTTGCACGATAAACATCCCCAGCGGAACGGCAATAAACATGGCGATCACCATGGAAATCAGCACGAGCTCGACGTGATCAAGTGTCGCACTCAAGATTTCCGCGCGATGCTCCACAAAGAAAGACCAATCGCTCAAGCCTGCGCTCATGCCGGTACTCCAGGGCCAGTTTCCAGCGAAGCCGCGAACTCGCGCACTTCTGGATGCTCCAATCGCAGGAATTCTTGCGGAGGCGCGACCGCAACAATCCGGCCCGCCTGCAGGAGAATAATTCGCGATGCCAGCAACAATGCCTCGCGCAAATCGTGCGTAACGAAAACGATGGTCTTCCCCAACCGCTGCGCCAGCCCGCGGAACTCGCGTTGCAGCTCTGCCCGCGTCACCGGATCGAGCGCGCCAAACGGCTCATCCATCAACAAAATCGGCGGATCCGCCGCCAATGCGCGCGCAACCCCAACACGCTGCCGCTGTCCGCCCGAAAGTTCGCGCGGCCGGCGCCGCGCAAACTCAGTGGGATCCAATCCCACAAGCCGCAGCAACTCTCCCACGCGCGCCTCCGTGCGCCCGCGCTCCCAGTTTTCCAGTGACGGAACCAACGCCACGTTTTCCGCCACCGTGAAGTGTGGAAACAGCCCCGCCTCCTGGATAACGTATCCAATTCCTCGCCGCAATCGGATCGCGTCCCACTCCACCGTAGCCCGCCCCTGCACGAGCACTTGCCCTTGCGAAGGCAGTAACATGGCGTTAATCAGCCGAAGCAGCGTCGTCTTTCCGCTGCCGCTTCTTCCAAGGAGAACCACTGTTTCCCCTACTGGAACCGTCAGCGCGGCCCCGGAAATGACTGCGCGTCCAGGAATATCGTTTATGTGGAACGACACATCCCGAAATTCAATCAAATTCCCGGAAAAATTTTCGATCTTCGCATTCATTTCGGTTGACAGCCCCAAATCCCCGCAGGAACATA
>QHYL01000242.1 GCA_003224105.1 Acidobacteriota bacterium
TCAGAAAAAACTCTTAGTACCATTGACAGGATTTACCCGATCTTATAATTTCAGCGCCCATCCACCGTCGAAGTGACGGCCCCCAGCCCTGCCATCCCTCGGTGCCCAGCGAGAGACTCCCCTTCTGAAATCGGAGGACCATGGGATGTGTTCCAAGAGAACAATGCTCTATGTGTGTCTAATCGCCGGACTGGCAATGGCCTTAGCCCTTGCTGGTCCGTCCTTAGGGCAGAACTACAGCACTGCCACTGAGGCTCCATCCGGGTACGACAATCAACCAAACGGCCTTACCGACCAGGCCACTTTCAGCATGGATCGTGGCAAGTTTGAAGAAGTCGAGGCTATCGGCGACGGCCTCGGCCCTATCTTCAACGCGCAGTCCTGCCGCGAATGCCACCAAAACCCTGTCACTGGTTCGAGCAGCCAGGTCAAAGAGTTCCGGGCGGGTCATCATGACTCCACGGGAAAATTCGTGGGTGCCACGGCATTTCTGGCGGACAATACGGTGACGATTCCCAATCGTTCGTTGATCAATCAGCGGGCAATCTGTCCCGCGGTGGACACCATCACCGTCAACGGCGTACAGCAAACATTCAACTTCCCGCAAACCCAGGGCCAGGAGCGCATCACCACGGCGGAAACGATCCTTGCGCTTCGCATGTCCTCGAACACGTTGGGCGACGGGTTCATCGAATCCGTGTCTGACCAGACGCTCCTCAATCTTGCCTCCGCACAGTGTGCCAATACTGGGGGCGCCATTTGCGGCGAGGCGCTGAAAGTGGCTGTATTGGAAGCCAGCGGCGCGCTCGCCGTCGGCCGCTTTGGATGGAAGGACCAGCACGCCTCGCTGCTTTCGTTCTCAAGCGACGCGTACCTAAACGAGATGGGCATCAGCAATCGCTTGCCGCCCAACAACGTCGACGTTACGCGGTTGTGCGACGTCGTCCCGGACCCCAACGACAATACGCCTGACTCCGAAGGCTTGAACGACGTAGACCATTTCGCGCGATTCATACGCGCAACCAAAGTGCCGCCGCGCGACACGGCGCTGGCCGCTTCGTCGGATGGAGTGGCTGGCGCGACCCTGTTCCACAACGTCGGCTGCGACATTTGCCATGTTTCCTCGTTGACCACGGCGCCCGCAGGCGCCTCTGTTGCTGCGGGCGCGTTCACTGTTCCGGCTTCGTTGGGCAATAAAATCTTCCACCCGTACAGTGACTTCCTGCTGCATAACGTTGGCACCGGCGATGGCATCGTGCAAACCGGCGGCCAGGAAACCGCGAATAAAATGCGCACGCCGCCTCTCTGGGGTGTTCGTACGCGTACGGAGCTTCTCCACGATGGCCGCAGCGTGAGGTTTTACGATGCGATTCAACAACATCGCGGCGAAGCGCAACCCGTAACCAACAATTTCAACAGTCTGAGCACAACCCAGCAGAACCAGCTCATCACTTTCCTGCGCTCTTTATAATTTCTCTCATACCGCGCCAGCGGGGTGTTGAGCCCTCGCTGGCGCTTTTGCTTTTAATTTGAAAGTTATTCAGAAATGGGCCATTGCCATGTCTTCGATCTTTGCTCCCACTGCTATCTCGGCTGGTGTTTGTATTCGAAAGGGCGCTATTGACAGTTTTTCTCAAATCTTATACTTTACTTTGCATCCACCTCGAAAGTGACAGCTCCCACCCTGCTATCTCTCGATGATGCCCAGCGAAAGTTCCTTTCTGAAATGCGGGCTTCGCAGTTTGTCCGCGGAAAAAGGCCTCTCCATGTATCTGGCCAACAGAATGGAGGGCGTTGTACCTGTGTCATCTGACAGAGCCACGCTCTTCTTGTGCATTTTTCAAAGGTCTTAGCCCCATGCCGGCGAGGACGCCCAGTCCCTCGCCGGAGCTTTCTTCGCCAAATTCCCGCTTCGTTCCAACAATGTCTGCTATCCTCTCGTCGCGCCCTGCGTAGAGGTGCAGGCGCAACGAGGCATGGCCAGTCTCCAAGCCCATCTCGCGGTTTGGTTTACTAAGTGGCGTGTCAAGCGCCGCCTCAAGGTTGCCGGGACTATCGCACCCCGCGCGCGATTCTTCGGCCGCTCCCTTACAAAGCTCCGGCCTCCGTGCGCATCACTCCGGCGAACATGAACGGGATTCCAGGCGAATGGGTTGAATCGCCAAATTCCACAGCGCCGTCCTGCTTTATTTGCACGGGGGCGGCTACTTCGGCTGTTCCGCGGAGACGCACCGTCCCATCACGGTCTGGTTTGCACTGCGCGGTTTCCGCGTTTTCTCCCCGAACTATCGCCTCGCTCCCGAAAATCCCTTTCCAGCCGCGGTGGACGACGCCGTAGCGACGTATCGTGGCCTTCTGGCGAACGGCCAATCGGCGCAGCGCCTCGTCGTCGCCGGTGACTCCGCGGGAGGTGGGCTCGCGCTTTCGCTGATGCTCGCGCTTCGCGCCGCGGGCACTCCGCTTCCCGCTGCAGCGGCGCTGTTTTCTCCCTGGACCGACCTCGCTGCCACCGGGGAATCCATCCGCACGAACGCCGCTCGCTGCGCCATGTTCAACGGCGAGGACATTGGTCCGAGCGCGCGCTATTATCTCGGAACCGCCGATCCTCGCAATCCGCTGGCCTCGCCTCTTTATGCGGATTTGTCCGGCCTTCCGCCGCTGCTCATTCATGTTGGAGCAGACGAAACTCTGCGAGACGACTCCACGCGCCTCGCCAAGAAAGCCCGCGCCGCAGGTGTTTCTATTGAGTTGAAAATCTGGCCCGTCGTTCCTCACGCCTGGCAGCTGGCCTTGCTAATACTCCCCGAAGCCCGCCAATCCTTGCAAGAAAGCTCTGAATTCCTGTGCAATCATGCTGCCGTGGAGAGTTCAGGTGGTAGTGGTATAGGATTAGGTCAACATGCCTGAACCCTCCGGCAACCATCACACCACGGGGGACATTTCTGTCGACGTGCTTATCGTCGGCGCGGGATTTTCCGGCATCTGCATGGGCATCAAGCTGCTCAAAGCCGGAATGAAAAATTTTCTGATTGTCGAGAAGAGCGACGACCTCGGCGGCACCTGGTACGAAAACCGTTATCCCGGCTGCGCTTGCGACGTGCCAGCTCATCTCTATTCTTTTTCGTTTGAACGGAATCCCGATTGGACCCGCATGTTCGCAGGCCAGCAGGAAATCTGGCAATACTTGAAATCCTGCGTGCAACGTTACGAGCTCGCTCCTTACATCCGTTTCGAGACGCGCTTTTGCGAAGCGGCCTGGAACGAATCCGCCGGCCATTGGCGCATTTCCACAGGCAAACGCTCGCGCGATAACGGCAATCTAGATGACGCCCTGAACATCCGCGCCCGTGTGCTCGTTTCCGGCATGGGCGCGCTCCACGTTCCGCATTATCCGGAAATTCCCGGCATCGAGCGCTTCTCCGGTCCTTCATTTCATTCTGCCACGTGGCGGTCTGATGTGGATTTGACCGGCAAAACCGTCGCCGTCATCGGCACCGGCGCCAGCGCTATTCAATTCATCCCGCACATCGCTCCGCGCGCCGGCAAGCTCTACATTTTTCAGCGCACCCCTCCGTGGATTGTTCCGCGGCTCGATTTTGGTTTCTCCGAGAAAGCACGCAAGCGATTTCGCCACCTGCCGGCCCTCACCTGGGCATTCCGCAAATTCCTTTTCTTTGCCCTCGAGTGGCGCGTCCTGAGTTTTCTTGGCGATCGTGTCGTTCGCGAACACATGGAGAGAATCGCCCGACGCCACCTGGAAAGAAGCATAAAAGACCCCGGGCTCCGTGCCGCGCTAACGCCCCGCTATCAGATTGGATGCAAGCGCATCTTGCTCTCCGACGATTTTTATCCCATATTCAAGCGCCGCAATGTCGAACTCGTCACCGAAAAGATTGCTCAAGTCCGTGAGCGCAGCGTCGTCACACAGGATGGCACGGAACTCCCCGTGGACGTCCTGATCTACGGCACGGGCTTCCGCGTCACGGAGCAATTCATCGGCATGAAGCTTTTCGGCAGGAATGGCCTCGAGATTCACGACGCCTGGCGAAACGGCTTGAGTGCGTATCTCGGCGTGACCGTCAGCGGCTTCCCTAATTTTTTTATGCTCCTCGGACCCAATACCGGCCTCGGTCACAATTCTGTCGTGCTGATGATCGAGGCGCAGGTGCGATATGTCATCAATTGCCTCAAGCTGATGCGCAAGCGAAACATTTCCGCGATGGAGGTGCGCGCCGAATCGCAAAAGCATTTCGCCGCGAACCTGCGCGACCACATGGCTCGCACCGTCTGGCAATCCGGCGGCTGCCGCAGTTGGTATCAGGATACCCACACCGGCGAAACCACCACGCTCTGGCCCGGGTCCGTCATTCAATATTTTCGCGCCACGCGTTCCGTTTCTCTCTCCGAATACGACCTCACGCCTGCTCGCCCGGAGGGCTGAAGCCCTAACACGTTGCTAAATGTGCCCCCTTAACGCTACAATCGCCCCACCAGGCGAGCCCACCAGCTGCTTTTCAAATTAGGAGGGGATATGAAAGCAAGAGCAACCGTAGTTACTCTGGCGTTGTGTTTTGTCGCAGCGGCAGTATGCTTGGCGGCGGACGGATTCACTGGAACCTGGAAGTTGAACGAAGCCAAGTCCAAGGTGGGTCCCGGAGTGCCGAAGAACGGCACCGTTGTTTACGAGGCCGCGGGCGATAGTGTGAAAATCACAGTAGAAGGCACAGACAGCGCGGGCACGGCCACCCGCAGCGAGTGGACCGGCAAGTTTGATGGCAAGGACTACGCGGTGACCGGTGATCCCACTTCAGACATGCGCTCGTATAAAAAGGTAAACGACAGCACATTGACGTTCACCGCCACGAAGGACGGTAAAGTCACTCTGACCGGGCGCGTCGTCATTTCGGCCGACGGCAAAACCCGTACGGTCAATATCACAGCGACTGATGCGAATGGAAAGAAGGCTCGCGGCACCTCGGTGTACGACAAGCAGTAGCCTCCCCCAGCCACGGGCGGCAGTCCGCAGAGTTCTGGTAGTGGGCCATCGGTGTCCTTTTGCCCACCACCAGAATTCCCAGCTTATTTGTGCGGATGCGCTGGGGTGTGCGAAAATAGAGTTGAGAAATGAGATGAAGAGGAAAGCATGAGTACCTCCCTCGGAAAACATGTCACGCTGACGAAGCCCGACGACTTCGGCAGCCTGCTCCAGGACGAAGGTATCATCTTCACGCAACTGGACAAGGCTGTGAACTGGGCGCGCAAAAGCTCCATCTGGCCGCTCGGGTTCGGTCTCGCGTGCTGCGCCATTGAAATGATGTCCATGGCTGCTGCGCGCTTCGATGTGGCGCGCTTCGGCGCGGAAGTCTTTCGTCCTTCGCCGCGGCAGGCCGATTTGATGATTGTTGCCGGGCGGCTTTCGCAGAAAATGGCTCCTGTAGTGCGCCAGCTCTACGATCAAATGCCCGAACCCAAGTGGGTCATTTCCATGGGCGCCTGCGCGACTTCCGGCGGCGTTTTCAACAACTACGCTATCGTTCAAGGCTGCAATCAAGTCATTCCCGTGGACGTTTACGTCCCCGGCTGCCCGCCGCGCCCGGAAGCCCTGCTCTACGCGATTCTCCAGCTTCAGAAAAAGATTGAGAACGAAAAAGGTTCCTTTAGGCGCGCCCTGAACTTCGCTTAGTCGCACGAACTTCAGTCTGTGCCATGTGGTCCATGCCCATATCTGTCCGGCTGCCGTGGGTTTCCGCACTCATACTGCTCCTCTCGGTTTTTGCTTGCGGCTGCCATGTCATTCGTGATGCAGTCCCGCCTCCGCCGCCTGCTGCTTCGGATTGGAACTTGGTTTGGTCCGACGAATTCAGCGCTCCAGACGGTTCCGCTCCCGATTCTTCCAAGTGGACCTACGACCGCGGCGGCAAAGGTTGGGGCAACAGAGAACTCGAGTGCTACACCAACCGCTTACAGAACACGCACATTCAAGGCGGCAACCTCGTCATCACCGCGCAAAAAGAAAACTTCACCTGCTCCGATAGCGTTTCGAGCGGCTACACTTCCGCTCGCCTGAAAACGCAAGGTCTCTTCAGCCAGGCCTACGGCCGCTTTGAAGCGCGCATCAAAATCCCCGCAGGGCAGGGAATGTGGCCCGCTTTCTGGATGCTCGGCAATAACATCACTACATCTGGCTGGCCCGCTTGCGGCGAAATCGACATCATGGAAAACATCGGCAAAGAGCCCGCCACCGTCCACGGCTCGCTTCACGGCCCCAGCACAACGAGTCGCACCAGCGACGCATCGGCTCGCTTCAGCTTTCCCGCCGGCCTCAACTTTGCCGACGCTTTTCATCTCTACGCGGTCGAATGGGAGCCGGGCGTCGTCCGCTTTTATGTGGACACAAATCTATACGCTACGTTCACGCAATCCCAGTGGCCCGCGGGTGGAACCTGGGTTTTCGATCATCCGTTCTTCATCCTTTTAAATGTCGCCGTAGGCGGCAACTGGCCGGGCTCACCGGACAACACCACACAATTTCCGCAACAAATGCTCGTCGACTACGTCCGTATCTACACCAAGCAATAATTTCTCCTCATTTCTCCGTTTTCCTTCGTCGCCACGTTGTAGCGCAGGGCGTTAGCCCTTTGGCCTTCGGTGAGTTGTACCGCGGTGCATGAGCTCCGTGGCTGCTGCGTTTTCCGCCTCCTCTGTGTTAAAACTTCTTCAGGCATCCTTACCAAGGAGGGACCCGTACCATGAACACAGCGCCTGCCACCGCATCGCCCGACCCTGCGCGCCAGCTTTTGCGCCACACGCTTGCCACGGTCGCCTATCGCGGCGGAAAGGCCTTGCGCGGCGCCCCCGATCGCTTCGCCACGTTTCACATCGGCGACAAGACGCGCACGCCTGCGCAAATTCTCGCCCACCTGGGCGATCTCTTTGATTGGGCGCTCTCCATCGCGCAAGGTAAGCAAGCCTGGAAGGACTCCGCGCCGCTGCCCTGGAACGCCGAAGTCGAGCGCTTCTTCGCTACCGTCCAAAAATTCGACGATTACCTGGCTTCTTCCGAACCGCTCCACGGTTCCACGGAAGGCCTCTTCCAGGGCCCGGTCGCTGATGCGCTGAATCACATTGGGCAGATCGCCATGCTCCGGCGCCTTGCCGGCTCTCCCATCCTGGCCGAAAACTATTTCAAGGCCGACATCGTCGCTGGCCGCGTCGGCCCCGAACAATCCGCCCCCCGCCGCGAATTTGAGTAAACTTTCAATTCGCTTTTCGCGGCGAAGTTGAGTACGGCTCGTGCCTACGCAGGTTGAACCGGTGTGACTTGCATCAGAGCGATGGCCCAGTCTTCCCGTTGGCGAACGAGCACCACACTCATCCGATGGATCCAGATGCGTTCCATGCTAGCCAAAATGGCGTTCTTCCAAAGAACCATCGCAACCACCGCATCGCCCGAGTCCACAATCGTTTGTTCGAGGACATATGCCGCATTTTTCTTCGCATAAGGCGCAAACAGCGCTACAAATTCCTTTTCAATTTCCTCGCGATTCCATTGCCTTCCGTGCACATCCACAAATTGTGTGTTCGCCGCGAAGTAGGGCAGTAGATCCTCCGCCTTCTGCCACTTGAGCCCGGCCAGAAAGCTTTCGAGTGTCGGCAATGCTGAGTTGCGTGGCTGGACTCTGGCCTTCGGAACACCCGTAGTCTTCGCCAATTGCTCTCTAATCTCTGAAGGGTTTGGAGTCCTGCTCCGCAAGACTTGAGCGGCAAGCGAGCCATCCACTTGCAACATCCCAAGCAGCATATGTTCCGTTGCAATATGACCGTGACCGAGTCGCTCAGCTTCCTCAGCCGCCAGCTTCAGAACCTTTTTGGCTTCTTCAGAAAGTGGTACCTCCACAGAGGTCCCAAATCTTTCGCCTCTTGTGATGCGTTTTTCAATTTCAGCGCGAATTTTTTCTAGGCTTGAGTCCGGCCCCAGAAAACGCATCTTTAGCGAGGGATCTTCACGCAAAAGTCCCAGTAGCAGATGTTCGGTGTCAATATACCGGCTGCCGTATTCGCTGGCCTCATAGCGCGCAAAGAAAATCACGCGCCGCGCTCTCTCCGTATAACGCTCAAACATGAAACTCCTTGCACCCAGGCCTTCGGACTAACGGGGCCGTTCCCGACAACGAAACCCTTAGTGTAGTGCGGAAGAGGCAGCTCGCAATTACGCCAATCGTTTGCGGAAAACACTCGTCCCCTGCGAGTATTAAGAGGTACCAACTTGAAGGGCAATCTTACTGCGTGACCATCGCCGGCGCTTCTTCCTGTTCTTCGTGCGCCGCGCGAATAATTTGCAGCTCGACGTCTGTAGCCTGAAACGGATAGCGAAGCGTCCCAAGTACGCCACATTCCGCCACTTCTTTCGGGTCCACCGGGTCGCTCTCCTCGGTAGTCAGCACTACGCGCGGCGTTTGCCCTGGGGACTGCGGGTGGTTCAGCAATTGCTTGTAAGACCCATCCGCCAGCCTCTGGTCCGAGAAGAGCAGCGAAATGTGTTGCCGGGAAAGCACTTCTTCCGCCTGCTGAAACGTCGAAACCGATATTACATTCAGAGGCAGCTCTTCTAGGATCTTGATTAATGACCTGCGATGTTCGAAATTTCCCGATGCGACCAAAACGTCCCATTCCTTTGACATCTTTACCTCCAGACCCGAGGGCCCTAGCTAGCCAAGAGATTGATCTGTCTAAGTCGAACGCTTGCCAACAGCCACGAACCGAATTACTTGTCCTTCGCAAAGAGGGCTTTACGAAGCAGGGGCCATACTTTAGAAACCCGTTCCTTGCCGCGCAATCAGATATTTACCCGATGTTTCCCGAGTGATTCCCTTACCAGTACATCTCTTTGTAAGTCTCATTCTGTTTGCTGCTTTGTAACATTCTTTATGTTATTATCGCCGGCAAAGCTACGGTCTTAAGTCGCAAAAGCTGGGCCACGGCGCAAAGTTCTCGTTCGCCAGGCCACCGTTAATAGTGACGAAGACCGGGCATTTCGTTTCATCCGTCTTATCCGTTACGCGGGTCTCTTAAAATTTCGCATTCGGAAGAGGCACGACATGATTCTTTCCGAGCGTTTGCGTTCCATCCGTGAACAAAAGAAACTGACTCAGGGAGATATCGAGGAGCGCACCGGGCTCAAGCGTTCTTACGTCTCGCGGCTCGAGCATGGCCGCACCATTCCTTCTCTAGCGACGCTGGAAAAATTTGCCCTCGCCTTCGATGTCCCGCTCTATGTGTTCTTCTACGACGGCGAAGCGCCTCCCAAAGCTTCCTCTCTCCCCGCTGCAGTGCAGGCCTCCAACGGCCACGACCATTGGGGCCTGGACGGTGAATCGGCTCGCTATGTTCATCGGCTGAGCCTTCTTCTCCGCCGCATCACCGAAAACGACCGTAAGATGCTGATCCACTTTGCCTTGCAACTCATCCGCCAAAAAAGATCCTAATTTCTTCTCTTGGCGGTGCAACGCTTTTTGGCTCCGCGTCACTATTTCTTTGCCGGAGAATAGGATTCCGCGATCGTCCTCGCGTGGCAGGTCCTCACCGCTCCATTTCCCAGGCTGAACGCGCGGACGCTCGCCTACTCATTCACCGGCAGAAGGAGGGCTCTATGTCAGGAACATGGAAGCCTCTGGTCAATCAACCAACCTTCCCCGCAAGCACCATGCTACTTCTGACGGACGGTTCGGTGATTTGCCAAGAATCGGGTGGTAAGCGCTGGTGGCGCCTTTGGCCGGACCAGCACGGAGACTACGTCAACGGCACGTGGTCGCCGCAAGCGGATATGCTCAACTCGCGTCTCTACTATGCATCCGCCGTGCTGAACGATGGCCGCGTTTTTGTCGCCGGCGGTGAATATAGCGATGCCGGCAGCGACACGAATAAGGCCGAAATCTTCAACCCCATCCTCGACCAGTGGACGTCACTGTCCGCTCCTCCTGGATGGAACAACATTGGCGATGCTCCCTGCGTGGTTCTTCCCGACGGCCGCTTGCTTCTCGGCTCCATCTTCGACAAGCGCACCGCCATCTACGATCCCAGCACCAATACTTGGACTGCCGGTCCCAACAAAGACGACGCCAGCTCCGAGGAAACCTGGACGCTTCTTCCGGACGAAACTGTCCTGAGCGCCGAGTGCAGCGCGCATCCAAAAACCGAAAAGTACGTTGCCGCCGCCAATCAGTGGGTGAGCGCGGGCTCCACTCCGGTGGATCTCGTGCAAGCTTCCTCCATTGAAATTGGCCCCGCCCTTCTGCTTCCCGACGGCCGCGTCTTCGCCACCGGTGCCAGCGGCCACACGGCCATTTACACCCCGCCCAACATTGCCAATCAGCCGGGCACTTGGACCGCCGGCCCGGACTTCCCGCTCGACAACAACGGCAAGCTCATGGAAGCCAAAGACGCTCCCGGCTGCCTGATGCCCAACGGAAACGTCCTGTGTGTCGCAGGTCCTGCGGGGGAAGGCGGCAGCTTCCCGGGCCCCATGAAGTTCTTTGAATTCGACGGAAGCGCCCTCCAGACTGTTCCCAGTCCTCCGAACAACGGCGGCCCGCCTTACGTCGGCCGTATGCTCCTTATCCCAACAGGCGAAGTGCTGTTTGCTGCGGGTGGCAACCAGATCTTTGCTTACGATCCTTCCGGTAGCCCTGACCCGGCATGGAGGCCGCACATCACGTCGTGTCCCCATCATATCGAGGCAGGGCACAGCTACACCCTCTACGGCCGCCAGCTTAACGGCTTGTCCCAAGCCGTCAGCTACGGCGACGACGCCACTTGTGCCACCAACTATCCCTTGATTCGCATTCGCCACCAAGGTACCGGCAAGGTCACGTACTGCCGTACCTTCAACCACAGCACCATGGGCGTCGCTACCGGCACATCCATCCAGAACACCACGTTCAAGGTTCCGTTCAGCGCGCCGCACGGCCACTCGGAACTCGTGGTCATCGCCAATGGCATTCCCTCGAATGCCTGGGCCGTCAACGTGCAGCCGTTCCATTTCTGGAACTTCCCCAACTACGAAGCCTTTACCCGGCTCATCGGCAGTCTCGCCGATGGCCCTCTCTGGGCTCTCGGGCCTCATGGCCCCGTGCCCGTGGATCCCTGGGGGCCGGAATTCGCCAAGCGCGCCGAACAAGCTTACGTGCAGTTGCGCTCGGCCGTTCGCACGCTCTACGACATCGGCAACGAAGTCATCGATTTGCGCGAAAAGCAGGAAGTGGGCGAACGCCTCGCTCCCAAAAAGTCCGCAGGCGGCGTCCGCAAAAAAGCCAAGTCGGCCTAGTGCCCCTTGGCCTTTGGATTGAATGCTTGCACGTGGACGGACGGCCTTCATGGCCGTCCCTCCTTAACTCAATCCTCGCCCTGTAGCGACGGCTTTCCTAAGCCGCCCGCTCTCAAGAACGATATATCGTGCCTCTACGGGATAAGCCGGGTTACTCCAAGGCAGCCAGGGCGTTGATGCGGCCGTGGCCGGACTGCGGGTCCGCGCCGGGCTTCAGAATGTCGTCGGCGGATTGCTCAATCAGCGTGCGCAACTGCGACGGATTCATGTGGCCGAACTTACCGACGATGAGAGCAGCAATGCCGGAAACGTGCGGCGTGGCCATGGAAGTGCCATCCGCAAAAAAGTACAGATTGGACGAGCCATTTTTCCCGCCGGGGCTCAGGACGAAATCAATCACGAAACACGGCGCCGTAATGACGCCGACGTGGCAGACCTGCGATTGCGGTGTGAAGACTGCATCGCCACCCGGCGCGGCAACGCTAATCACCGACTGCCCGAAATTGCTGTACGAGGCGAGCCGGTCAAACACTGCGGGAGAATTGAAGCCAAACGCGCCAAAACCAACCGGTCCGGTGGCGGAGACGGCCATGCCGTTGCCCGACTGCGCAGGAATCTCGAACAAAATGCCATTCAGGTCCAGGCCGTTGTTTCCAGCAGCGCTCACCACTAGCGTGCCTTGAGCCTCCGCGTGATTCACAGCGCGGTTGAGCGCGGAAAGGAGCGGGCCGAGTCCGCCGCCCCCGGCGTTATTGCGATCGAACGTGGTTCCCAGACTCATGTTAATGACGTCTGCATGGACGGCAGGTCCGGAAGCGTACTCAATGCCGGCGATGAGCGAGGCAAAAGAGCCGGTACCGGCGTCTTTCAGGACTTTTACGGACACGAGTTCCGCATCCGGAGCGACTCCTTGCGTGCCAATGCCGTTGATGGGAGCGGCGACGATGCCCGCGACATGCGTTGCGTGGCTGAATTTGCCGTTTGAGGGGAAGACGAAGCTGGGCTCACTCGGGACGAAGGAAGTGCTGAGCGAGGTGTTCAGATTCGCCGCAATGTCAATGTGGCTGGCAACAATTCCGGTGTCGAGGATCGCTACTCGTGCGCGCGTGGCGCCGTTGCCGCGGTCGCCATTGGCGGCCGTTTGATCCGCGTGAATCTGGTGCAGGTTCCACTGCACGGCGCTGAAGGTTTCATGGTTGGCGGGAGGAAGTCCGGAAGCATCAAGTGGGGGCAGCGCGGAATCGTCAATGACGTTATCGGCCTGGAAGGCAGTTTCGTTCGGCGAAATCCATTGCAGCTCCTGGTCTTCGGTCACGGATTGCACGCCCTGCAGAGCGGCGGCATGGGCGGCAAAATTCGGGTCGCTGGATTGCGCGACCACAACGCCGATGGCGTCGTATTGAGCGATCACGCTGGGGCCAAGCGCGCTCGCAAAGCTGGTGCTTCG